>CAZWFH010000019.1:0-16270 GCA_964632105.1 uncultured Atribacterota bacterium | reverse complement strand
TAGAACGATTTGTTGCTGATTGGGCTCGCAAAAATAACATTCACGGAAGCCTACCCCAGATTAGTAAAAAAGAACAGAAAGTAGCCATAGTAGGTTCCGGTCCTGCCGGGCTTACCTGTGCAGCTGATTTAGCCAAATTAGGTTATGAAGTTACTATCTTTGAAGCCTTACACCAACCCGGGGGAGTCTTGGTCTATGGTATTCCTGAATTTCGACTTCCTAAATCGATAGTAGAATACGAAGTAAAAGAGATTGAAAAATTAGGAGTGAAGGTAATAACTAATTTTGTAGTAGGTGCTACCAGAAGCGTAGATGAACTGACCCGGGAATTTGATGCAATCTTCTTAGCCAACGGAGCAGGAGCACCCCGGTTTATGAATATCCCTGGAGAGAATTTAAATGATGTTTATTCAGCAAATGAATTTTTAACTCGTTCTAATTTAATGAAAGCTTATGCTTTCCCAGAATATGATACTCCTATTAAGATAGGCAAAAGGGCAGCTACTATCGGAGCAGGAAATGTAGCTATGGATTCAGCCCGTACAGCCTTAAGATTGGGAGCCGAAAAATCCTATATCATCTATCGCAGATCCCGAAAAGAAGTTCCAGCTCGGGCAGAGGAAGTCCATCATGCTGAAGAAGAGGGGATTATCTTTAATTTTCTTACCCTCCCTGTTAAAGTATTAGGTGATGATAAAGGTAATGTTATGGGAATGGAATGTCTGAAGATGGAATTAGGTGAACCGGATGATTCAGGTCGAAGAAGGCCTATCCCTATCCCCGGTTCTAATTTTGTAATCGAAGTAGATATGGTTATAGATGCCATTGGGGCCTCAGCTAATCCTATTGTAGCCCGCAGTGCCACGGGAGTTGAGATTAACCAGTGGGGTTATTTTATTATAGATGACAAAACCAAAACTACTACCAAAGAAGGGATATTCGCCGGAGGAGATATTGTTAGAGGTTCGGCTACTATAATCTCGGCCGTAGGAGATGCTAAGGTAGCAGCCCGGGCAGTTAATGAATTCTTATCTTCGGGTAAAAGTTTGAGAAAAAGTAAATAAGACGAATTATTCTAAAAAAGGGAGCTAAGTGGCAGAGTAGAAAATTGGTAATTTTTAAATTTAGTTAAATTATTGTTAAGTTAAATTAAAATACTAAAAAAAATTATTTAGGAGGATTTTTATAAAATGACTAAGGAAAGAAACCCATTTAAAATTGTACAGGCTCAATTTGACCATAATGCAGAAGTTTTAGGATTGGATCCTGCTTTGCGAGAATTTATGAGAGAACCAGAGAGAGAATTAAAAGTTCGTATTCCGGTAGATATGGATGACGGAACAACTAAAACCTTTACCGGTTTTAGAGTTCAACATTCAAGTGCAAGGGGACCCGCAAAAGGCGGTATTAGATTTGCAGAAGAAGAGACTATCGATATGGTAAGGGGTTTAGCTGCCATGATGGCCTGGAAATGTGCAGTGGTAGATATTCCTTTGGGTGGAGCAAAGGGAGGGATTATTGTTGATCCCAGAAAATTATCCGAGAGAGAAACAGAAAGACTTTGTCGTGGTTGGGTAAGAAAAGTTTACGATATAGTTGGTCCCGAAATGGATGTCCCTGCACCTGATGTTGCTACTAATCCTCAGGATATGCTCTGGATAATGGACGAGTATGATACTATTGCCAGAAGTAGAAAACCTGGCTTTGTTACCGGTAAATCCGTTGGAGTCGGAGGTTCTTTGGGTAGAACAGAAGCCACCGGTTATGGTGTTATTTATTGTGTTCGTGAGGCATTTAAAAGATTAGGTTTAGATTTTAAAGGGGCTACCGCTTCTATTCAGGGAGCTGGTAATAATTCACAATATTGTTGTGAACTATTTACTCAATATGGTGGAAAAGTAATTGCTATATCTTGTTGGGATTCTAAAGACAAAAAAGCATATACTTATAGTTGCGAAGACGGGATTGATCCTAAAGATTTGCTTGCACCTGGGACATTAGATAAATTTGGAACCGTTGATCCTGAAAAGGCAGAATCTTTTGGCTGGAAACAAGAAGATGCTGATGCCTGGTTAAAAAAACCAGTAACTGTGCTTATTCCTGCTGCTATGGGAAATGCAGTTACCGAAGAGAATGTAAATGATATTAATTTTGATACAGTTAAAGTATATGCCGAGGCTGCTAATACACCAACTACTTTAGAAGCGGATGAGATAATTAAAGAAAAAGGTGTTTACCTTATTCCTGACTTCCTTTGTAATGCCGGTGGAGTAACTGTTTCTTATTTTGAAGAAGTTCAGAATAATATGAATTATTATTGGCCAAGAGAAGAAGTTTTAGAAAAACTCGACCGTATTATGACCAATGCTTTTAATGCAGTTGTGGATTTAGCAGAAGAGAGAAAATGTTATACCCGTGATGCCGCATATCTTATTTCTCTTCAAAGAGTAGCAAGAGCAGTAGAAGGTAGGGGTTGGGTAAAACCTAAGAAATAAAAACAGTATCAAGTAAAAACAGTATCGAGTATATAGTATCGAGTATCAAGTCAAGAAAAAAAAGAAAGAAAAATGTAAGATAGTATCGAGTCAAGAAAGAAAAGAAAAATGCAGGATAGTACAGAGTAAAGATAGTATATAGTATCGAATGTATAGCGAAGACAATAGTAGTCAAGAGACAGAAATCGTACTCTTTATTCCCTCTCCCCTTCGGGGGAGAGGGTTAGGGTGAGAGGGAAACAAACGCGATACTCAATACTCGATACTAATTATGCTGGGAGAAGGTAATTAAAAGTGGAGATATTTGCTTTAATAGGAGAGAGCGGAACCGGTAAAAGTTATAAGGCCTTGTTAACTACCCATAAATATAATATAGATTATATAATCGATGATGGTCTTTTAATAAGGAAAGATAAAATATTGGCCGGACATTCTGCAAAAAAAGATAAGAACAGAATTCAAGCAATTAGGACAGCTATTTTCGAAAAGCCTTCTCATGCTCATGAAGTGATAGGGGTAATAAAAAAAGCTAAACCAACTAAAATACTAGTTATTGGAACATCAGTTAGGATGATTGATAAAATTATTAAAACTTTAGAATTGCCACCCCCTAAAAGAATTTTAAAGATTGAAGATATTTCTAGTGAGAAAGAAATTGAGGAAGCAAAATTCGTTAGATTAAAAGAAGGGAAGCATGTTATACCCTTACCCGGGATCGAAGTACAAAGAAAATTCCCGGTAAATATATTAGAATCATTGGAGATATTTTATAAGAGAAGATATAGCAAAAGGAAAATTGGCGAAAGAGCAATAGTGAGGCCGCCTTTTAGTTATTTTGGAAAATTATATGTTTCCGAAAATGCAATTTTAGATATAATTATTTATATACTTAAAGATTTCAAAGAAGTTGTAAAATTGGGTAAATCACAAATCAGTATTAAAGAAGAAGGCGTTTTGATAAATATTAGTTTAGTACTTAAATATGGGGAAAATATTCCCCAGGTTGGATTAAAAATTCAAAAAAGCCTTAAAAAAGAATTAGAATATATAACTGGCATAAATGTCATTTTAATAAATATTTTTGTTTATAATTTGAAATACTAAGAATAGCGTGGAGCGTATAGCGTTTAGCGTATAGAAAAACAGTATATAGTATTGAGTATCGAGTATATAGCTAAGAGAATAGTAGCCAGGAGACAGAATCCAGGAGTCAGAATAATATTATATATAGAGTTATTATGTATTTTTCTGACTTCTGACTACTGAATTCTGGATACTTGATTACTTGTAAAAATAAAAAGTTTTGAATTTTGAATTTTGGTTTTTAGTTTTTCGCTTTAAGCTTTTCGTTACATGTTACTCATTACATATTACTTATTACAGTCTTTTAAGCGCGATACGCAATACGCAATACGCAATACGATAAAGAGGTGTAAGATGTTTGATAAAGAAGAAATGAAAAAAATTAAACAATCAAAGAAAGAATGGGAAAATAATGTTGTACAGAAAACTCTTAAACGTTTTCCTGAAAGAAAAGATAAATTTGTTACCGGTTCAGGGAAAGAGGTTGAGCGTCTTTATACTCCTGTAAATTTAGAAGAGTCTGACTATAATAAAGACTTGAATTTCCCCGGACAATACCCTTATACCCGCGGGGTGCAGCCTACTATGTATCGAGGCCGATTTTGGACTATGCGTCAATATGCCGGTTTTGGCACAGCAGAAGAATCTAATAAGCGTTATAAATACCTGTTAGATCAAGGACAAACCGGATTAAGTGTTGCTTTTGACCTACCCACACAAATTGGCTATGATTCAGATAACGATATGTCCTTGGGCGAAGTAGGAAAAGTAGGGGTAGCCATAGATTCTTTAAAGGATATGGAGATGTTATTTAATGGGATTCCCCTTGATAAAGTAAGCACTTCAATGACTATAAATGCTCCCGCACCTGTACTTTTAGCTATGTACATTGCAGTAGCGGAAAAACAAGGAGTAGCTCCCGATAAACTAAAGGGGACTATTCAAAACGATATATTAAAAGAATACATTGCTCGGGGAACTTATATCTTTCCTCCAGCTCCTTCAATGAGATTAATTACCAATATCTTTGAATTTTGTTTTAAAGAGATGCCTCTATGGAATACCATTAGTATAAGTGGATACCATATCCGAGAAGCTGGCGCCACAGCAGTTCAAGAAGTGGCCTTTACTTTAGCAGATGGAATAGCTTATGTGGATGCAGCAATAAAAATTGGTTTGAAAGTTGATGATTTTGCTCCAAGATTATCTTTTTTCTTTAATGCTCATAATGATTTATTAGAAGAGGTAGCAAAATTTAGAGCAGCTCGAAGATTGTGGGCTAAAATTATGAAAGAAAGATTTGGAGCTAAGAATGAAAAATCTTTAATGCTTAGATTTCATACCCAAACAGCCGGCTGTACTTTAACTGCTCAACAACCGGATAATAATATTACTCGAGTTACCATACAGGCCTTAGCAGCAGTATTGGGAGGAACCCAATCTCTCCATACAAATTCAAGAGATGAAGCCCTGGCTTTACCTGCTGAAGATTCGGTAAGGATTGCCCTTAGAACTCAACAAGTTTTAGCTTACGAAAGTGGAGTAACTGAAACAGTTGATCCTTTGGCCGGTTCCTACTATGTAGAAACCTTAACCAATGAAATTGAGAAGCAAGCATTGGAATATATTGAAAAAATTGATAAATTAGGCGGTGTTACTCAGGCCATTGAAAAAGGATTTATTCAACAGGAGATACAGAATAGTGCTTATCAATACCAGAAGGATATTGAAGAGAGCAAAAGGATAGTAGTGGGTGTTAATAAGTTTAAGATAAAGGAAGGATTACCTAAAGGTCTTTTGAAAGTTAATCCGGAAGTGGGTCGCCGGCAAGTTGAGGAACTTAAAAAGTTGAAAGAGGGAAGAGACAATCATAAAGTAAAAGAAAATTTAAAATTATTAGAGAAGGCTGCAAAAACAGATGCAAATTTAATGCCCTTGATTTTAGATTGTGTAAAATCTTATGCTACATTGGGCGAAATTTGTGATGTTTTAAGAAGTATCTTTGGTGAATATAAAGAGTCTGTAAAGCTTTAAAAAGTGGAGGAATGAAAAAATGGAAGGAAAAAAAATTAGAGTATTAATAGCTAAGCCCGGACTTGATGGCCATGACCGAGGAGCAAAGGTTGTAGCAAGAGCTCTAAGGGATGCTGGGATGGAAGTAATTTATACTGGATTACGGCAGACTCCTGAGCAGATTGTGGAAACTGCTATCCAGGAAGACGTAGATGTTATTGGATTGAGTATTTTATCGGGAGCTCATACCCATCTTTTCCCCAAAGTAATGGAACTTCTAAAAGAAAATAGTATTAAAGATATTATTGTTATAGGCGGAGGAGTAATTCCTGAAGAAGATATTTCTGAATTAAAAAAGGTAGGTATAGCAAAAATATTCACCCCTGGGACCGATACTCGTGACATAATTAAGTTTATTAAGGAAAAAGTAAATTAATTAATAGCGTAGAGCGTTTAGCGTATAGGGTAGGGGTTCGATTCATCGAACCCGCTATAAAAAAAATTAGCAAAACGACTCGGGGAGGATAAACCCGCCCCCTACACTGTACACTTAAGCTATAGGCAAATAATCGCGATACGTGATACGCGATACGAATAAAGGGTAAGTTAAATGGAAAAAGAAATTGCAGAAAAAATAATTAGTGGTAACCGTATAGCAGCTGCTAAGCTAATAACTTTAGTAGAAAATAATTTTAGCCAAGCTCAGGAGATTTTAAAAAAGCTCTATAATTATACCGGAAATGCCCTGGTAATAGGGATAACCGGTCCTCCCGGTTCAGGCAAGAGTACTATTACCGATAAACTTACCAAAATATTGAGAAAAAAGGACAAGAAAGTTGGAATCATCGCCATAGATCCCACCAGTCCATTTACGGGAGGGGCGTTGTTGGGTGATAGAATTCGCATGCAGGATTTAAGTTTAGACAAAGGTGTTTTTATAAGAAGCATGAGTACTCGAGGACATCTGGGGGGACTTTCTCAAGCTACCCAGGCAACGGTAAAAATATTAGATGCACTAGGTAAAGATATAATATTTATTGAAACGGTAGGCGTAGGTCAGTCGGAGGTAGACATAGTTAAAGTAGCTGATACAGTTGTATTGATAAGCATGCCGGGAATGGGAGACGATGTCCAGATTATAAAAGCCGGAATAATGGAAATAGGAGATATTTTTGTAATTAACAAAGCCGACAAAGAAGGTTGTGAACGTTTAGCTACCGAGATAGGAATGATGTTAGATTTAAACCAAAACAAGAGATGGCGTCCCCCGGTTCTAAAGACTATAGCCACCGACAATGTCGGTATTAAAAAACTTTTGGAAGAGATTGATCGACATATTAAATATCTAAAGGAAAGTGGAGAGTTAGAACAAAGACGCCGGGAGAGTGCCAAGAAAGAGATATTTGACCTTATTCAGGAACAATGGAAAGAAATACTTTCCACTTTTATCGATAATGGATTTTTAAATAAGATAGTAAATAAGATAGTGAAGCGGGAAGAAGATCCTTATACTGCAGTAGAGAAATTGTCAAGTATATTAGCACATTCTTACGCACAGGGAGGTGTAAAAAATGATAGAAAAGATTGATCATATTGGAATTGCGGTAAAAAGCATTAAAGAAACCAGTGAACTTCTAAGTAATATACTGGGGTTGAAAGTTGCTAGTGAAGAGATTGTAGAAGAACAGAAAGTTAAAGTTGCTTTCCTACCTTTAGGCGATAGTGAATTAGAACTGTTAGAATCTACTTCACCGGAGGGTCCTATTGCCAGATTTATTGAGAAGAAAGGTGAGGGAATTCAACATATTGCTTTTAGAGTTAATAATATTGAGGAAGTATTAGAAAAATTAGAAAAGGAAGGAGTTAGGTTAATAGACGAAAAGCCGAGGTATGGAGCTGGCGGAGCAAAGATAGCTTTTTTACATCCTAAGAGCACTAATGGTATTCTCGTTGAATTATGCGAGAGAGATAAATAGAAAAAAGAAATCTAAAAAGAGCAGAGAAAGGTGGTAAGGTGAATTAATGAAATTATCAATTGATGAATTAATGAAAAATTTAAAAGAAAAAGAAGAAAAAGTAAAAGCAGGCGGAGGAGAGAAGAGAGTAAAAGCTCAACATGAAAAAGGCAAACTTACTGCTCGAGAAAGGATTGACCTTCTTTTAGACAAAGATAGCTTTATAGAACTTGACCTTTTGGTTGAGCACAGATGTGACAATTTTGGTATGGATAAAGTGGAGGCACCCGGAGAGGGAGTCGTAACCGGTTACGGAACTATTGACGGAAGACTGATTTATGTTTTTGCTCAGGATTTTACCGTTATTGGCGGTTCATTGGGAGAAATGCACGCTAAGAAGATATGTAAGGTGTTGGATATGGCTATGAAAATGGGTGCGCCATGTATCGGTATAAACGATTCTGGTGGAGCTCGTATTCAAGAAGGAGTAGATTCATTGAGCGGTTACGGCCAATTATTTTATCGTAACACCATAGCATCCGGAGTAATTCCCCAAATATCAATAATTGTCGGGCCGGCTGCCGGAGGAGCAGTTTACTCTCCTGCCATAATGGATTTTGTATTTATGGTAAAAAATGTTGGCATAATGCATATTACCGGACCAGCAGTTATAAAGGCAGTTACCGGAGAAGTAGTTACTTCGGAGAAATTAGGGGGAGCCATGACTCATAATAGAAAGAGTGGCGTGGCTCATTTTGCTGCTGAGAATGAAGAGGAAGTTTACCAGATGGTAAGAAAGATGATGGGTTACCTGCCCTCTAACAATATGGAAACCCCTCCATCTATAGAATGTAATGATGATCCTAATCGAATGGAAGAAGCCCTTTTAAATATTGTACCTACAGATCCTAATAAACCATATGAGATGAAAGATGTTATAAAATTAATTGTAGATGATGGAGATTTTTTTGAATCACATAGATATTATGCTACTAATATGCTTACCGGGTTTGCCAGATTAAATGGCCAATCCATAGGTATAATTGCTAATCAACCAAAAGTTTTGGCAGGATGCTTAGATATAAATGCCTCTGATAAAGCAGCGCGTTTTGTCCGATTTTGTGACGCTTTCAATATTCCTATTTTGACCTTTGTAGATGTTCCGGGATTTTTACCGGGGACTGCTCAAGAATATGGGGGGATTATCCGACATGGAGCAAAATTGCTATATGCTTATTCCGAAGCAACTGTTCCCAAAATTACTTTGATTGTTCGTAAATCTTATGGAGGGGCTTATCTGGCGATGTGTGCTAGAGATTTAAGGGCAGATCAAGTAATCGCCTGGCCTACAGCAGAAATTGCCGTAATGGGTTCGCAGGGAGCAGCAAATATAATCTTTAGAAAAGAGATAGCTAAAGCAGATAACCCTGAAAAGGTTCGTCAAGAGAAGATTGATGAATTTCAGCTAAAATTTTCTAACCCTTATGAAGCAGCCAAACGAGGTTATGTAGATATGGTTATTGACCCTCGGGAAACGAGACCTCGTCTTATAACAACTTTTGAGATGTTATCTACAAAGAGGGAAAGCAGACCGGCGAAGAAACACGGTAATTTCCCGGTGTAAAATAATAGCATCAAGTATATAGTATATAGTATCGAGTCAAGAAAGAAAGAAAAAGATATAAGGTGCCCAATGAATTGTGCCCACAGATATCAGAAAAAGAAGAAGAAGAATAGACTCCCGCTTCCGCGGGAATGATATAGAAATACGGGAACAATAGAAGTAGGGGCTTGATTTATCAAGCCCGCAAGAAAAATTATCAAAATAATTCGGGTCGAATAAATTCGACCCTTACAACAAACAATACAAAGAAAGTTTTAAATTATGGTTTTTTTTACTTTTCGCTTTTAACTATATACTATTCACCAACGACTAACGACTATTAAAGAAGGAGGAATAAATAAATATGTTTGAAGGAATTAGTGGAGCTATACAGGTAGCAATTATAGATATGGTTATAGTGTTTTTAGTTTTGGGAGGGTTAGCTTTAATTATAGTATCCTTAAAGAATATTGTAGGAATTAAAAAAGAAAAAAAGATACCTAAAGAAGTTAAGGTCACTTCTCCACTATCAAGTATTACTTCAATAAAAGAAAAAGAAGAAATTGATGGTAAATTAGTAGCCGTAATTACTGCTGCAGTAGCTTCATATTTAGAAAAACCAAAAAGTAAATTTAAAATACTTAATATTAAAAAATATCAAATATCCTTGATTGCTCCTTGGACTACTATAGGGAGGCAAGAATTAATGTTAGAGAAAAATATTAAATATTAATATCGAAAAAAAAGGAGAAAGATAAACAAAATGAGAAAATTTCAAATTAAAGTAGACGGTAAAGTATATAAAGTAGAAGTAGAAGAAGTAGGGGGAAATGAATCAGCGGGAACTATCTCTGTTCCTCAACCGGTTGTAACTAAAGTGAAAGAAGAACCGGTAAATCAAAAAGCACCTAAACCCTCATCTAATCCAACTCCTACTAAAGCACCAACTGCAGCAGTGGCAGGAGAGGAAGTAGTAGCACCTATGCCCGGTAAGGTACTTCAGCTAAAGGTAAAAGAGGGAGATAGTGTAAAAGAGGGAGATACTTTATTAATTTTAGAAGCGATGAAGATGGAAAATGAAATTGTAGCCAATGCCTCGGGAAACGTAAAAAAGATAAATGTAGCCGCAAATGATATGGTAGATACAGGTGATATCTTATTAGTGATAGGTTAGAACAGAAAGGAGAACTTAATGGATATTTTAGTGAAAATCCTTCCTTTATTTAGTCTTTCGGGATTTGCCGGACTTACTTCAGGTAATATTATAATGCTTATTGTGGCAGGTGTATTAATGTATTTTGCCGTAGTAAAGAAGTGTGAACCTTTACTCCTTTTACCTATCAGTTTTGGAGCGGTATTGGTAAATCTACCCCTGACCGGAATAATGGAAGAAGGAGGTCTTTTGTATTTTATTTCTTGGGGGATAAAACATGAAGTTTATCCCTGTTTAATCTTTATGGGGATTGGGGCAATGACTGATTTTGGTCCTTTATTAGCTAATCCGATAACCTTCCTTTTAGGTGCTGCGGCTCAAGTAGGTGTATTTGTAGCTTTAATCGGCTCGGTGCTTTTAGGATTTACTATTCAGGAAGCAGGTTCTATAGGAATTATTGGAGGTGCAGACGGACCGACCGCAATCTACCTCGCTGTTAAAATGGCTCCCCAACTATTAGGGGCTATAGCAGTTGCAGCCTATTCTTATATGTCATTGGTTCCTATAATTCAGCCTCCTATAATGAAATTATTAACTACGGTTGAGGAAAGAAAAATAGTTATGAAACAGCTCAGACCGGTATCCCGGTCAGAGAGAATACTTTTTCCTATTATTTCAACTGTCTTAATTGGTCTATTATTACCAGCTTCGGTTCCCATTATCGGTATGCTGATGTTGGGAAATCTGTTTAGAGAAAGTATGGTAGTAAATAGATTGTCTAATACAGCACAAAATGAATTAATTAATATTGTTACTATATTTTTAGCTACTTCTGTAGGGGCAACGATGCAAGCTGAATATTTTTTAACTTTTAATACTATTAAAATAATTTTACTAGGTTTAATTGCTTTTGCCTTTGGAACTGCTGGTGGAGTTTTATTTGCCAAATTATTAAATAAAATTACCGGAGGAAAGATTAATCCTTTAATCGGTGCTGCCGGAGTGTCTGCTGTACCTATGGCTGCCAGAGTGGCTCAGAAAGTAGGTCAAGAAGCAAATCCGAGCAACTTTTTATTGATGCATGCCATGGGACCTAATGTAGCCGGGGTAATTGGAACCGCTGTTGCTGCCGGGGTAATGTTGACTTTATTACAATAAAATTCGTATTGCGTATCGAGCATAGCAAAGAAATGCAAAGCGAAAAGTGTAAAATGCAAAACCAAAACTTAAAACTTAAAATTGAAGAAAAAGTTTTGAATTTTGAATTATGGTTTTTCGCATTTAGTGCTAACTTTTAGCTTTATTTTAAACCGAAAATTGTTGATTTGCGTTTTGTATCTTATATCTTGCATTTTAAGCTAACGACTATTCACTATTCACTAACGACTAATCAATCGGTAAATTTAAAAATTTACCGATTGATTTTTTTACTTCTTATTATAAATATGCTAAAATATTTTCAGTTTATCAGATATCAAATGAAGGTAAAGGAAATATTATTGTGCCCAAAAAATCTTATTCAATTTTGATTTTTTTTATTATTGCCGCTTTATTGGTTGCCGGGATTATAACTTATAACCGTTCCGTCCTGGAGAATAATTTCAAGCAAGTAGAATTGGTAATGAGCCTGAATGAATTGAGAGAATTATCTTATCAGGAAGGTTATGATGAAATTGAACTACTGGCTAAAATAAAAAACTCCGGGATTAATTCCATAGCTGTTCATGAAGATACCCTGGAAAGCCTTGCTTTGTCCGGGAAGATACTCTATTTTTCTGATAAAGAACTTAATAAATTAAATTTCTTCTTAAAATCACTTGACCCCTTTAAAAAATTTCAACCTGCACCGGGAGAAGCTTATATTGTATTCAATGATAAAAATGATTATCTTCGTATAAAGGAGAATTTACAAAGACAATTAGGCGAAGATTTAGTAAAAGATCTTGGTTTTCTTCCTTACATAGGTTTAAAAGTAAAAGGAAGTGAAGAAAAACTTACTGATTTAGGTTTAGGATTTTCAGAAGAAGATATTGAGTTGGTAAAAAATTTAGGCTTTCAGGTCATTTTACGTCTCAAAAATTTCGCTAAAATAAATAAGGAAGATATAGAGTTCAAGTTTAAAGAGAGTGATAAAGCCGGAAAGATTTCGGGAATAATTTTTGAAGGGGAAACAGTTTTAGGTTACCCTTCAAAAGAAAACTTAATTCATACCGCAGAACTTCTAAAAACAAAAGGATATCCCTTCGGAATTATAGAATTTGCCGGCCAGGAAGGGATCGAAACAATTGCTCATCAAGTGAGTGAATTAGCAGTTAGAGTTCATAGTATTACTAAAGAAGAAATGGAAATTATTTCTAAACAGAAAGCCGTAGAAAGATGGATTAGGGCAGCCAAGGAAAGAAAGGTGAGAATTTTTTATGTTAAGCCTTTTATGAAGTCTAACTCTAATCTTATTGAGGACAATATATCGTATATCAGAACTATAACAGAAGAGTTGGAAGAGAGTGGTTTTAGCACGGGAAAGGCCAGTATTCTTTCTACTACCTATCAAGCACCAATAATATTTATTCTTTTATTAATCCTGGGAGTTATTTCCGGGGGATTAATCCTCTTAAAAAATGTCTTCAAACTAAAAAAATATCAAGAATATTCTCTGTTATTATTAGGAATCTTATTTTCTCTACTCCTCCTCCTTTTAAATCGAGAAATATTTTTAATAAAGCTGATGGCTTTACTGGCAGCTCTAATATTTCCAACTTTGGCTATCATTAATAACGAAAAGTATTTTTTGGAAAATAATAATCCTAAATTTAAAGATGCCCAGGATACTCCTGAAAACAATCCCGGTTTTATTCTGATGATAAAACAAATTTTAACCGGATTTTTCAGGATAATTTTAATTACTTTATCCGGTGCCCTGTTAATAGCAGCTTTATTAAGCAGTAATAAATTTATGTTGGGAATAGAAAAGTTTAGCGGAATAAAGATTTCCTATCTGGTCCCGCTTCTTTTGGTCCTGGCAATAATGTGGCTAAAGGTGAATAAGGGCAAATTAATGATTTTAGAAAATATCAAGAAGCCCGTCCTGATTGAACATGTAATTATAATGATGTTCTTTGCGGTATTTTTGGTAATTTATATCTCCCGTTCAGGAAATTTCTCTTTTATCCCCGTTTCGGGCATTGAGGAGAAGATAAGAATTTTCCTGGAAAAGACTTTAATTGCCCGGCCCAGAAATAAAGAATTTTTAATCGGTTATCCCGCTCTATTGTTAGCAATGAGTATGGATTACCTAAGAATAAAAGAATTTAAGATTCCCATAATTATTATCGGGACCATAGGTCCGGTTACTTTAATTAATACTTTCTGTCATATTCACACTCACTTTTTATTTTCAATCTTACGCACCTTTAATGGAGTATGGTTAGGTTTAGCATTAGGATTAATAGCAGTTACTTTATTTTATTATCTGGTAAAAATATTTAGGGAAAAAATTAATTATGGAAAAGTCTAAAACCATAACAAAGATAATGATTTCCGGTTATTATGGTTTTAATAATACCGGGGATGAAGCCATTCTTAAATCTATGGTTGGAGCCTTTAAAGAAAAGATACCTCAAATAAAGATAACAGTTCTTTCCCATAATCCTTTGCAGACCTCTCAAGCTTATCAGGTAAAGGCTATAAATCGACTGCACTTAATTGATATTATGCGTTGTTTACGAGATACTAATCTTTTTATTAGTGGGGGCGGGGGATTACTCCAGGATTCAACCGGAAAAGGCTGGAGCATATTATATTACCTGGGATTGATATTGGTAGCAAAAATATTTAAAGTGCCGGTTATGATTTATGCCCAGGGTATCGGTCCGGTAAATAAGCAGATTAACAAAAAGTTAATAAAGTGGATTTTAAATAAGGTTGATTTAATTACCGTAAGAAATAACCCCTCTAAAGAATTATTAGAAAATTTAGGAGTGGTGAAACCGTCAACATATGTGAATTCTGATCCCGTCTTTTTGTTGAAGAAAAAAAATATTAATAATGTTATAGATAGCCATCCCTTTATTCAGGAATTGATTAATTCAGATAATCGTCCCCTAATTGGGGTTTCAGTCAGAGAATATAAAGGCAACGGATTAGATTCAAAAAGAATATTTGCCCAAGCAGCTGATTATTTAATTGAAAATTACCAGGCAAAAATTATTTTTCTTCCCTTTAAATTTGATGAAGATGTGCATATTAGTGAAGAAATATTATCTTTGATGAAGAATCAGGCCGATGTATTGAAGATAAGGCTTGAACCTGAAGAATTACTTTCTGTTCTATCCCGATTATCTTTGGTGCTTGGGGTGAGGCTTCATTCAATTATATTTTCCAGCATGGCTAATATTCCTTTTATAGCTTTTAACTATGACCCTAAAGTAAAATATTTTATGGAAGATTTGGGATTATCTAAATTGCTATTGGAAATAGATGAAAATATCTCTTTAAAAAATATTCAAGAAAAGATAGAATATATCAGAGAAAATAATGATAAAATAAAAGATATTTTACTCGAAAGAGTAAATAATTTAGAAGAAAAAGCCCTTGCTAATAATAAATTAGTTTTCAGGTTTTTAAACCCATAACTATTGAGGTTATCGTTTAATATGATTAGAATGTTTCATGTATATAAAAATTATCCCAATAAAATTCAGGCATTGCGGGATATCAATATCCATATAAAAAAAGGTGAGTTTGTTTTTTTAGTAGGTCCAACCGGGGCAGGGAAGAGTACTTTATTAAAATTGATTTACCGAGGGATTGTTCCTACCAAGGGACAGGTAATTGTCGATGGGATAAACATAGCTCGACTTAAACCTGGTTATATCCCTTATCTAAGACGGAATATAGGTATCGTCTTTCAAGATTTTAAATTACTGTATGATAGAACGGTATATGAAAACATTTCCTTTGGTTTAAAAGCGATTGGAGCAACTAATTTTGAGATAAGACAGCAAGTTAAGAAGGTCCTTAATTTAGTAGGGCTGGAAAATAAAAGGAAGACAAAACCACATTTATTATCTGGAGGAGAACAGCAAAAATTATGTATTGCCCGGGCTATCGCTAACGAACCATTAATATTACTTACCGATGAACCAACTGGAAATTTAGATCCTTACACTTCCTGGGAGATTATGAAACTTCTATTTCATATAAACATACGGGGAACTACTATTATAATGGCTTCCCATGATAAACTTATGATAGATAAAGCTAAGAAGCGAGTAGTGAGGTTGGAGCGAGGACGAATAATAGAAGATACACAAAGAGGGATATATTAAGATGATTTTTGAGAATATGGGATTTTATTTTAGAGAGGCTTTACTCAGTTTTAGAAGAAGTACTTTGATGAGTATAGCAACAATATTAAGCATTACTACTATTTTAATTATTGTCGGAATGTTTCTATTAATTTCTATAAATTCCAGTCTTTTTCTAAAAAATTTAGAATCCCAATTGGAGATTGCAGTCTATTTAGAAGATAATATTTCCAAGGCCGAACTAAACAATTTAAAAAGTAACATCACTTCGATAGATGGGATAAAAGAAGTAAAATTTGTATCTAAAGAAGAAGCTTATCGGCGTTTATCAGAAGATTTAGGAGAACAAAAAGATATACTCAGCGCTATTGAAGTAAATCCGCTTCCTGCTTCTTTTGAGATACAGATAAAAGATCCTAAGGTGATTGAGCAAATTGCTAATCGGGTAGCTGAATTTAAAAAAGTGGAAGAAGTTGAGTATGGCCGGGAGACAGCAGAAAGATTGTTAAATTTTACTTATATATTTAGAAGAGCGGGGATGTTAGTATTAGCATTCCTGGTTTTTGCTTCTATTTTGATTATATCTAATATAATAAAAATTACTGTGTATGCCAGAAGAAATGAAATTGAAATAATGAGCTTAGCAGGAGCTACTTCCTGGT
>CAZWFH010000018.1:0-16286 GCA_964632105.1 uncultured Atribacterota bacterium | reverse complement strand
TCGCCAAAGAAATGGTTATCTATCCCAAAGATAAAATAATCGCCCGTAATATCTCCTGGTATGAAGGCAAAATTAAAATTATCACCCTCCCCTATTTCCTGATTTTTTTAGACCGCAAAACCCAGCAGCCCATTCTTCCTAAAATAGGGCAAAATAGCGCAGATGGATGGTTTATAAAGACCTATTTTAATTATTATGTAGATGAAAAATCCTATGGCACCCTTTATATCGATTGGCTGGAAAAGAAAGGTATAGGCACAGGAGTTGAACATACTCTCGAAATAGGAGATGCAAATCATCCCGGAGAAACCTCTTTTTACCTTTATCAGATTAAAGATAAGAATAGCGGCAAAATAAATCTTTCCGGACGGATAAAATATGAGCAGGAATTTGAAGAAGACTTAAAAACTCAGGTAACTCTAAATTACAGTGGAAGTAAGGCCACAGGAGGAGAACTTCTCAGCAACAGTTTAAAATCACAATTCAGTTTAGATAAAAAAGGAGAAAAATATAATCTTAAAATTAGCGGTAAATATAATTTCAGCGGAAAAGAAATAGAAGATTTAAGTATTGACGGTAATATAACCATGAAACATAACTATAGTTTTAGCGATAAGTTGAATTCAGCCCTTACTTTGGTTTACATTGACAAAAACCCGGCCAGTCAAGAAGTAGCAGACCTGGAATTAAAACCAAAATGGGAATTAAAATATAAGGGTGAGGGTTATGCCTTAAGTTTGACAACTGAAAAGAGATTTGACCTGGATGGCGATAATTATACCGGAGAAAATGTTTCTAAGATAATTGACCGCTTGCCGGTGTTTGTCTTTAACAAAAGTGCTGCCGCTATCGGGGATACTAAAATCACTTATGATATTGATGCCTCGGTGGGACATTTCTATGAGGCGGCTGCCGAAGAAGATAACTGGCGCGGAGAATATATTATTAATGTTAAAAGACCTTTTAATTTGGGTGAATATTTAACTTTAACCCCTTCGGGAATCTTTCGGCAGGATGTCTATTTAACCGGGGAAGCTCGCTATTTGGTGGGAGGGAAAGTGGATTTAAAGGCAGTTTATAATCCTTATATTTCCTCTACTCTATCCTATAGTTATAATAAATCAGTGGGTCCGACTCCTTTTAATTTTGATTATATTACTCCTCTAACCAATACAGTTAGTGGAAATTTGACCTTAAAAGCAACAGAAAAAGTTAAACTGGATTTGTCTACCAATTATGATTTTGTCACGGAAGATTTTGGAAATTTAGTGGCTAAATTAGAGTATAATCCAAAAGAGGACTGGAAGATGAATTTTAGCTCCTCTTATGATCTAAATACTAAGGAGTGGACCAAGAAGATAAATTCCACACTTGATCTGCAGTTAAGCGATGATTGGAGAATTAAGTATAAAGGTGTAGTTGATTTAGATGATTTTAAGCTTACCAATAGTGTGGTCGGAATTACCCGGGACCTTCACTGTCGTGAGATAACCATAAATTATAAACAGGCCACTAAGTCTATCTGGGTAGAATTCTACATTAAAGCCTTCCCAACTGAGAAGATAACTCTGGGGGGACAGTAAAAACAGTATCGAGTATCGAGTATATAGTATAGAGTGAAAAGAGAAGATTTGAGGAAAAATTACGGGAAGGAAGAAAAGTACAGAAGATATAGGATAAGATAGTCGTTAGTGAATAGTCGTTAGTATATGGTTAGCGTATAGCGTACAGCGTTTAGCGTATAGGCGCGGGTTATAAATGTAAGCTAGCGGATAGTAATTCGTATCTCGCAAAGAAAAAAGAAAATAGAAATCAGAAGAAAACAACACGTAAGGGCGTATTGCATACGCCCTTAATAATCTATATAAAACCGCAGGACAGGTGGAACGCCTGTCTATTTTTTTAGCCGGTTGACCAGTTAATTATATTAATAAAGATGGGTGATCTCAGCTGTAGCTTTTACTATATCAAAATCTGCTCCACCAGTACCACCTCCTGAAATAACTCCCTCTCCGGTTGAACCAAGTATAGTGCTAATAGTAAAATAACTATCTAAGTGGTCATAGTTGTTATTTTCAGAATCAGTAGTTACAACATTAATATCGATACTATTCGGGTCTTCTAAATCACTTAAAGCTATGGTTACTTGAATCTTATTTCCACTGAATAAACTATCCGCTAAATAAAGTTCTGGAGAGCCTTCTTCTTTTTGAGCAAAATAAAAGAATCCATCCTCTAATTTAATATAATAAAATCTATCATCCCAAAATGAAATATCATATTCTGGTCCAGTAGCTGAATTTCCATCAGCATCCATAACTATATAATACATTCCGTCACTAGAATCAACTATCCCTTCAACTTCTACAGTAATTTTCAATTGATAGTCCGTTCCCGGTTCTGGTCCTGGTTCATAGGGCCACCTTGCACATCCGGCTACTACCGTCAATGTTCCTATCATTAAAAAAATAATTATTGCTCTTTTCACATTCATAATTCTCATAAAATCGCCCCTCTATGCCAAAAGTTAACCAAAGGTGCCTGGCACCTTTGGGAAACTTTTAGTCTAATTTGATGCCACTTCGGACATTTCCTTCTACTTCTAATCTTTCGCTGTCAATATAAAAGACGGCTTTATCGCCAGTAATCCATCTGCCGCCCTCTTCTTCTATTCTTATTTTGTCCATCAAAGTAATCTTCTGTTCTTTGTCATTATATACTGCTTTCTCGGCAGTGATGGTGTAATCTTTCTTTAAAATCTTTACCTCTCCGGTGGCAGTTAAATCCTGGGTATCAGTAAAAATCTCCAGATTGTTACAATTCCAGATAATATTATCTTCTTTATCTTCTTTGTCTTTTCGCTCCTGAATCAACATTACTTTTTCTTGAAAGATATATCTTTTATCATTAAGAAAAGCTTCAAGGGTTTCGCCGGTAATAGTAATATCGCTCTGGACTAATTTTATATCACCCTTTATCTGGCCAATCTTTTTATCTACATCAAAATCAGCTTCCTGAGCAGTCAGAGTGATATCTTCCTGGGTAATAATTACATTCCCCCCAAAGATCATTTTATCGGTACTTTTATCATAGGTCACATTATCTGCCTCTATATTTACTACCGATTCTTTTTTTTCTTCCTGGGCAGAAGCACAAAATGATAAAAATACAATTAGAGAAAAGATAATAAATGTTAACAGAAACTTATTAAAACAGAATTTTTTATAATTTTTCATTATGCATAAAAACTCCTTTCGATTAAATTAGTCGTTAGTGAATGGTGAATAGTACTTGGTTAGCGTATAGCGTACAGCGTTTAGCGTATAGGTGCGGGCTACAATTGTAAGTAACTACATAATTAAAATAAGTTAATTTAGTTAACCAATTACCGGTTTCCCAGTTAAAATAGTTACAAGTAGGGGCAGACCTTGTGTCTGCCCATAATACCATAATAAGAGAAAAAAATAAAAACGTAAAAGATGCAAGATTATTCGATTTTGAAAGTTACTTTTACGTTTCCCTGTAATTCAAGTTTGTTTAGTTCAACATCGCTTACGAGCCAGTCGGCAGTAATATTATTTTCTTTTACTATTAATTCAACCGGTTCCAGACTGGCTAAGGTCTCCTCTTCCGAATCCCAGTAAAATCTATCTCCTTTTAAGATGTCCCCTTCCTTAGTCTGGATAACTACATCACCCACTAATTCCATACTTTTGTTTCCCATATCGGCAATACATTTATTAAGCTGTACATTTAGATAGGGTTCATTATCTTTAAAGATAACTGCTTTTTTAATCTTTTCAAAAATGGTCTTTTTTCTGTCTTCTGCTAAAGATATTTTATCAGCTTCTATTTCCCATTCTTTTTCCCCGGCTTTAACTCCTACCACTGTCCCCTTTTCTATTTTAACCGGAGCTTCATTTACTTCGATATCTTCTTCCTCAAATTCTTCAATCTCTTCTTCTGTCTTGCCCGTGCTCCCATCTTTTCCCTTATTATAAATAAAATAAAAAGAAAAGGCTAAAGCCAGAATTATTATTAATATAATCCATAAATATTTTTGTTTAAGCATATTATAATAATATCATTAAAGTCCCAAAGATAAAAGCATGTCATCCCAGAAAGTATGCTGCGCAAAATTAGTGGCGCTATATTTCACGTAATTATATCCATAATACCAGGGAAAGTAAATAGAAAGGCCTTTAGAGCCACTTACGTTCCATCCATTATAATCTGAATTTATTACCGCAAAATTCAATAAAGTCTCTTTAATAATTAGGGAAATAGTTTTAACTTCAAGGCTATTAGAATAATCAAAAATTCTATTACAAAAATCATGTAAATCAATAAAATCAGGGTCCCCATAATACTGACTGTTTACAGAGGCAAGAATATATTTACTTTTAAGAGTTAAGGAATCATTCATTATGGCCAGAGCTAAATTAGATAATTGGTTGGCTAAATCGTCCATGTAACTCAAATCAATTGCTGATTGAGTTACATCATAAGAAATATAAGAATAAATGTATTTATCAACGATGTCTGTCGCTAATTGTTCGGGAGAAGTAGTGGGATTAACAACAAGCTGGCCTAAAATAGTATCATAAGGCCAGCCATCACCGGGCTCATTTTCTTCTGAGGCGACCAGAATATCGGCATAATCTTTTATCTGATAAGCTACTTCCGTCATAGCCATAAGGCAGGCATCCATACCCACAATGTCAATCTTTTTCCCTATTTGAGTATTAATAGCAGAGAGGGTATATTCTAACTCTGGCATAGTTATTCTATCTCCTCCGCTGGTATCATCCCAGGCAATATCTTTGGTAGTATATGCCGGAGACCTGAACCCTCCCCCGTGATTCCAGATTACCAGCAAATATTTTTTAGCTGGATATTCAGTTACTGCCCAGCTGGCAAAATCGATTAAAGTTTGAGGATCTCCCATATTTAATTCTCCCAGATCACTACCAATTAATAGAGAATTTATCGTATAGGGGTCATTATCCTGAGTGATATGATACCTTCGAGTATTAGTCCAATCACCATTGGAATAATTATAGCCAGGGATTCGGTCTGCCTGAACCACGATATTTACATCAGCTCTGGAACCGACCATTTCCATTTCATTTATATCATCGATACCCACGCTCTCCAAATCATTATCAGCAGCAAGATAGACCATTACCGTCCATTCGGGAATATTTGGAATAGGAGGGATAAAACAACCGGTTAGGCCGATTGATAAAATCAGCAGGGAAAAAATTATAATATATTTCTTGGACATAAATTAGTACTCCTCTTATTTAGTCGTTAGTGAATAGTCGTTAGCATTAAACACAAGTTATCATTTGACGGTTTTCAGATTTTTATTCATTAGCTATTAGTTTATGAGATATTCTCTGTCATTGCGAGCTCTGATTTATCAGAGCGTGGCAATCTCGGTTTGGGATTGCTTCGTCGCTTTTCTCCTCGCAATGGCAAAAAATAAAAATGTTTACTTGCAATGACATTGCAAATTTATTTTTTGTTATTGTTAATAATATATCATATAATAAATTAGAAGTCGAAAATATTATTTTTAAAAAATTAAAAATATTTTTGAAAAAAGAAGGATTTTTTAAGCCCTGCGTCGAAGATTATATACTAATAACTAAAAATTATAAAAGGAGGAAGAGATTATGAAGAAAAATATTATTATAAAAGGGGTTCTACTGTTAATTGTCCTGGCAGTCTTATCCATAGGATTTGGAGGATGTGGAGTAGTAATTTCTACCACCGGAACAGTCCATATAACAATCGCAAATGATAATTATTGGTACGATATCTACATAGACGGAGTTTGGCAGGCGCTTACTGATGGATCAGGAAATTTAACAATATATAACGTACCTATAGGCAATCATTTATTTGAAGCATACGATACATCTTGGTGGAATTTATATGGTTACAAATGGAAATATATACACGCTGGGACTAATTATGTAACAATTTACACTTACTAATTCAGCTGAAATTAACCTCCATAAATTATTTTAAAATATCAAAAATAACAGTAAGTAAAAAATGGACAGACTACTTTCAACATATATTTTTCGGATAAAAGTGGCCTGTCTTTTTTTTATTCAAAATAAAACATTTTTTCTTAAAAAGAGAATTTTTTAAAAAATTGCTAAATATTAAATTTTAGTTGGCCAGTTTTGGTGTAGCGACACCGGCGTGCCGTGTTGAATTAAATAGACAAGATGCATTGTGTCTCTATGCTTGAGACTGCCACGCTCACTTCCTTCGCTCGCAATGACTAAGGTGGGTTCCAATTCTATCCCTTTTTATCTTTAACTTATGAGGGCGTATGCAATACGCCCCTACTTTTTCCCTATAAACTCGAAACTTTCAACCCAAAATCTATTAACTGGTAAACCGGTTAACTGGATAACTATACATACGAGATACGATTCACTGTACCAGAGCAATCACTTTGGTATCTTCTTTAACCTGCAGGAACATTTCGGTACCTTCATCAATCTTAACATTCTTGCCCGGGATTAAAGCCCCAACAGCTAACCCTATAGGATTGCTCAGGATAATTAATCCTAAAATTCCTGCTCCTATTGCAACATATAATCTCTTATTTTCTTCTTCTGCCTTTTCTCCCATTATCAGATCAATAGGAGCCCCATCTAAAGCCGTAATCGGTTTAAAGTTCAGCTCGAGCTTCCCGGGTTGAGCTAATATACTGGCTTTCTTTGCTGAAGTTATTTCTCCTAACCCTGCAGAATTTGCTGAAATAACCAATTTATTATCTAAAAAAATATTTTCTCCAACCTGGTAATTAAAAGTTTCGCCTGAGATACTTTCTTTCGAACTTAAGTTGTTTAAAAAAAGGATAGATACCAGAGTTCCGGCAGGAATTATCACCTCTTCCATTTGAGGTTTGCCTTCTTTAAAACAAATTTCAAAAATATTCTCTGCCCTCATAGCCAGAACCTCATCTGATGTTTTACCAAATAATACATTTTCTAAATTTTCTATTTTAGTAATTAACGGTTCCGAGGTAATTTTTTCTTCTAATATCCACTGTGAAGCATTGATTTTAAAGATTACTGAAGGATCTTCCGGAGTTCCTGAAATTATAAATTCTTTTAGCTGTTTTGCCCTGCTGGTAATTGTTCCTGGGAGAGTTCGACCTACCAATTCTTTTTCTAAATATTCTACCCGTTCAACTAAAGGTTTCTCCTGAGTTACCCCATAGATAGCCATTTCTATCTGGGATAAATCCTCCAACAAGGTCGCCTGAGAGGTCTCTGCCGCCCAGGAAAATTGAGCTAAGACTGAAGTGCAAATAAAAACAATTACTATGAGAAGAGAAAATGATTTTTTAAATAACATTAGTTCCACCTTCCTTTATATTAGTCGTTAGTGAATAGTAAATAGTCGTTAGTATATGGTTAGCGTAGAGCGGGTAGCGTTTAGCGTATAGTATATATAGCGAAAAACGAAAAGCACAAAACGTAAAACTATAACTCAAAATTCAAAACCTTTTCCGTATTACGTATTAAGGTATCGCGTGAAGATTTATCCCGCCGAGTAGAACGATGGCGCGAATAGTTTAGGTTAAGCATATCTGTTTCTCCCCCTTTCGGTTGGCAGTGCCTCACTATCCTAACCTTGCTCTGCTTCCATTACAGAAGCTTCACCGCTACTATGGGCTCATCTTAAGAATCCTATCCGCCTGCTGAACTTCGTTTTTAACTTATATCAGCAGCCCTTATTGAATAGGACTTTCGGAAACTTTGATATCTGACCTTTTCTGAGACGCCTTGACCCGTTATATCCGCAGGAGCACCCGATTCTATATCCGTTTATACGAATCAGATGTGTCAGCCTTCCCTTAGTGAGGAAAAGGTCGGCCTCCTGAGCATTCTTGCCAACGACTTCAGGCAAGGGGTTGATTTCGGTTTGCAGTCTTCGCTTTATGCTAAGGCTTCCCAGATTGCTAGACCCCTGAGTCGTTCCCACTTCATAGAGCAGTCTGGCCGTTTACTTCCGAGCTTTCATACTGTCCGTTACCGTTCAGCATGTCGGGTATATCTACTTGGCCGAAACGGATAAATTGCCAAGACGGGACTTTCACCCGTTAGGTCAAATATTTTATTGGCTGCGACCCCACCTTAACCCTCTCCCTCCAGGGGGAGAGGGAATAAAATTGAAACTCGTAACCCGTAACTTAAAACTATTAACTGGATAAGCGCGTAACTGGATAACTAATATCCTATCGGCTATATATTATTCTGATTTCTGGCTACTATCTTCTGAATTCTTTTTTCCTCACTATTCACTATTCACTAACGACTAACGACTACATTATAATATGATTCTCTAATTTCCGCAAATTATTTCTATAAAAAGTATCGAGTATATAGTATTGAGTATCGAGTTAAGAAAACGAAAGAAAAGATAGAAAAATTTACACTAATTAAAAAAAATAACCCCCGGAAAAATTTCGGGGGTTATTATAGAAAATCACACTAAGCTTTTACAATTAGAATGTTACTTCGAGTCCTGCAGTTAAAGTACCAAGAGTATCAAGAATGTCCATAGCATCATAATCGTCGATATCATCAGACCAATCATTCTGCTCATAACCAACGGTTAAAGCTGTATTGGTATCTAATGTATACACCAATTGAGCTTCAGCACTCCAGAAAGCAGCACCATCACTGTCAACTCTTCCTTCAACAGTAAGAGCCATATCATCAGCCATAGCATACTCTAAAGTAGCTGCTCCAGCATATGTACCTGCAGGATAGTCATATACAGCTGTACCGCTTAAGACATAGTCATCAGCTAATGGATAATTCATGTATGTGCCTTGTGCAGAAGCTAAACCAGTGAATATACTGTAATTTATGTCTAATTCTGCAGTTTCTTCTGTAACTGCATCCACTGTATAGAGCAGATCAACTCCTACATCATGACCAGTAACTGCCATAGCTGTATCCATATCGTAATCCCAGCTTAATGTTACACCAAGTTCGTCGGTTAATGGATACCCAGCTGAAACGCCAACGCCAAATGTGTTCTCATCAAAGCCACTATTAGTTGGAAGGAATCCAGTAGTTACATAATGGGCATCAATATCCAAAGTAAGGTCATCTAATGAAGCACCGATAGTCAATGCTCCTGCATAGGTTAATGCAGTACCGTAGAATACCCCGGCTTCAGCAGCTATAGCTGCTTCATCTTCATCGCCCAAGTTAAAGGCCAAATCTAAACTACCAGCATAACCAGAAGCCAATACGTCGTAAGAACCGGTAATTCCAACTGCTACTTCATCGTCATCACCAAGAGCAAAGCCAACGTTTGCCACATAGTAATCTTCTACGTCTCCAAATAGAGTCCAGTTACCGAGATCATTCTCTGTATCCCAAACCCAGGTAGCCAAGAATCCGTCAAATTCTTCAATTTCATCAAAGTCATATACTAATCCCAACCCAATATCGGCTGGTGCAACTTCCCCTACTCTCAGTTGTAAATCTGCACCCTTATAGTCAACAAAGAAACCACTCCAGGCTACTGCATAAGCAGGTGCTCCGGAAAGTACATCAGTAGCAGTTACGGTAATTCCAGCAGTAGTTACATCATTAATTGTAGCGACAATATTTATTTCTGCTTCATCACTCAAAGTAGCGGTTGTCATTGGAACTACAACTTTTGTGTAATCTGCTGTTAATGTACCGCTTATTACAACTGGTTCAAAGAAGGTATCCAATTTGGCTACGGTTGTCTCTAAAGCAGTGATTGCTTCACTGTTTGCACCTAAAGTTGCCTCTAAGTCAGCTACGGTTACTCCTAAGCTAGCTAATTCGTCAGCAAATTCAATAGCTAATTTCTCTAATATTGCTACATCTTCAGCGGCAGCAAAGTCCATGCCTTCTACATAGGCCAATGCTTTAGCTGTTGCTTCAGCAAACTCGTAACGGGTTAGAGATTTTGCTCCACCGAATGTACCATCAGGATAACCTACGATAACACCCTTTGCGGCTAAGCTTTGGACTGAATCATATGCCCAGTGGTTTAAAGGAACATCTACAAATGGATTAGCGAGTACTGGAATTGTAAAAGCTAATACTAATACTAATACTAATACTAATTTTTTCATTTTTTTCTCCTTGGTTTTTTTTATATTTCCAGTTAGCTTTATTTTAAGGAGAATTTATTAATTGAGTATCCAAAGTTCCCTCATTAATATCTTCTCTTTTTAGATTGCTAACTGGTTTTTATATCATCTTTACTTAAATTAAAGCAGGCCCAAGAATTTTTTTCACCTCCTTTCTCCCTACTTTAACCAATCTGAGATGATATACTCGTATGTCATTTCCTCTTATCATATACTTATTCTACATCGGTGTTTAAAAATCCTTCTTTTTTTTGAAAATAATTCAAAATAATTTAAAAAATTTTCGATATCCCCCAAATTTGTATTTTATACGGTATTTTTTATATATATAATCAGCTATAATATTATATTTTTATTGATTCTATTATAATTGTTACTGTATTATAATGTCAAATAAATTTGTATTTCGTATCTCGTATTGAGTATCGCGTTAAAGAAACCAAGATTCAAGTGTAGGGGCACAATGAATTGTGCCCTCGCCATTTTATTGCCTAATGTTTCCTGTGGGCACGATGCATCGTGCCCCTACATAACCCTTTTGTTTGCTTTTTGGTTTATAATAACATTATTAAAAATAAGAAATAGGTTTAGCTTCCATCCTTACTCCCAGGGGACCCGTACTCCAGGTATCATAAACTGAAATTATCGAGACTTTCATTGTTGTGCCTGATTCTACAATAGTTTTAACTGTATCATATAAATTAACTGCGGATACGGTTCCTACAAAACTGGTTTTAGGATTAGGAATAATCCCTTTTTCCACTGCTATAATATTCACTTTTCTTAAAAGAGATAAAAGTTCTTTTTCCACTTCGCCAGACACTTCTGAGCTATTAATTTCCTCAGAAATAATTTCTTCATCTATTTTAAAGACCAATTTGTTCTCCAAGACGTTAAAATGTGCTACTATAGGTTCTCCCTCAACCACATTTATTGAAGATAAAAGTCTTACTATCATCTCTTTATCGCTATCATATATCCTCTGTGCTATATCTTCAAATTCATCTTGTGCGATAATGAACACCTGATTGGTTCTCTCATCTTTTTTAGCTCCCATAGCTAATACTTTATTGGAAGCTTCGTTTAAAAATTTAATCAACTCTTCCTTTATTTCTTCAATCGGCTTTTGGCCTTGAATAATAGTCAGTGCAATCTGTTCGTCCGAGCCAAAGATAACTTCTCCTTCTCTAATCCAGGCAATTCCGGAGTAAAGAGCTTTTATAGTAGCATTTAATTCTTCTACTTCCTTATCCAGTTTCTCTTTTTCTTCTATCAGACCTTCTCTAATTATCAACAATTCTTCTAATTGGCTGGTTTTGTTCTTTATGTCTTCAGATAATTTTTGATATTTCTCTTCCATTTCCTGTAATTGAGTAATTTTTTCCTTTAGATCTTCCTTGGTAGAGGATAGCTGAATATTTCTTAACTCTACTTCCCGGGATAAATAGGAAAGCTTTTCCTTTAACTCTTCCATCCCGAATAGAGCGGTTCTAACATCATTAGAGGAGATAGCAAGTATAGTTACTGTAATGATGGCAATCAAAATGCCACTAATTATAGTAATAACTATTGCTGTATGATGGGGGCGTAAACCAAAGATGGTTACTCTTTTTTTGCCTATTTTAAGGCCTACCCAATCACCGATAAAGGCAATTAATCCGCTTATTATGAGAACTATAGATATTAAAATAAGACTGTACATATTATTTGGACTCCCTTCAGTCGTCCATATAGTCGTTAGTGAATAGTCGTTAGTGCGAGCAAACCTTGTGTCTGCCCGTGGGACACAGGCGAGAGGCCTTGTCCTACGGTTTTATATAGACTATTGAGGGCGTATAGCAATAGGCCCCTACTTCTCTCTGTAAACTTGTAACTCGCAACCTGTAACCCGTAACTCATTACACATTACTTATTACTTGTTACTGTATCCTATACGCTATACGCTATACGCTATACGCTAGTTTTACAAATTAAATCTCTCACCCAGGTAGATTTTTCGGGTAATTTCACAATTGGCTACCTTCTGGGGAGTTCCTGAAGTCAGTATTTTTCCATTATGCATAATATAAGCTCTATCAGTAATTTTAAGGGTCTCTCTCACGTTATGGTCGGTAATTAATATCCCCAACCCTTTTTCTTTTAGATAAGAAATTATTTCCTGAATATCATAAACGGCAATTGGGTCAACTCCGGTAAAGGGTTCGTCAAGCAGCATAAAAGAAGGTGAGCTGGTTAAAGTTCGGGCTATTTCTACCCGGCGTCTTTCCCCTCCGGAGAGCATATATCCTTTGTAATCAGCGAGATGATCTATTTCCAGCTCCTTTAATAATGAACAGCATCTTTCTCTCCGTTCATTTCTCTTGACTCCCAAAGATTCTAAAATTAGAAGGAGATTTTCTTCTACGGTAAGCTTGCGAAAGATTGAAGGTTCCTGGGCTAAATAACCCATACCCATCCTGGCTCTCTGAAACATAGGAATTTTGGTAATTGCTTTACCGTTAAAAGATACTTTCCCCTTATCCGGAGCTATTAAGCCCACTATGATATAAAAGGTAGTGGTCTTCCCTGCTCCATTTGGCCCCAAAAGACCTACTACTTCGCCTTTTTTAATCTCCAAGCTAATATCATCAACCACTCGTCTTTTTCGGTAAATTTTTACTAAATTCTCTGTCTTTATTCCCTGCACGATTTTCTCCCTCAAACTGCTGTAAAGAGAAGCTCTGCAAAAGCTACTAAATTATCATCTACATAAACCTCTGCTTTGGCCTTACCAACTCCTCTTACCATCTTTAAGATTTTCACTTTAATTATTAATTGGTCACCGGGATAAACCGGTTTTTTAAAGCGAGCCTTATCGATACCGGCGAATAATGGAATCTTCCCCTTATTTTCCTCTTTGGAAAACATCAAAACTCCGCCAGTTTGTGCCATAGCTTCGAGTATGAGAACTCCAGGCATTACCGGATGCCCCGGAAAATGTCCCTGAAAAAAGGGCTCATTTATGCTTACATTTTTCACCCCTACAATTTTATTTTCTTCCTGCTCCAATATTTTATCCACTAATAAAAAAGGATAACGATGGGGTAAAAGATTTAGAATTTCTCCTATGGATAAATTTTGTTTTTTCATTGTGTTTTATCTTTTTCTTTCTGTTCTTCTTCTAATTTTCTCACAATTTCTGCTATTACATCCTGGGTAATATCTTCTCCTCCATAGAGAGCAATAGGATAATTTAAAATATCGGTTCCAGCTGGCACTTTTATCTCACTATTTATAATTAAATCGTATTTACCTTTATCCCCTACTGCCTTAATTGCTACAATAATATCTGAATAACGAGCCGCCTGGTATGATTTTATCTCAGCAAGAATCTTCTCTTTGATTGGTGACCATTCTTTATTAAATTTATCTTCCAACTTTTTAAGTCCAGTTTCATCAAGTCCTTTACCTTGTGCATTTAATTCTTCCTGGCGTTTTTTAAGTTCTTGCCGTAAATTAAAACTAAGTTGACTAATATTTTGGGTATAAGGATGACCGGATATAACTTCCGCCAAATTAACTAAACCTATCTTTCCTACTGCTGCCTCAATATTTTGAAAACTAAAAAATAAAAAAAATACCATGGTGCACAATAAAATAACAACTGCTTTATTTGCTACCCTTCTTTCTACTACTCGCATTATTTTCCTCCTTAATATTATATATAGTCCTACGGGCAGACACAAGGTCTGCCCCTACATATAGGTTTCCGTTCATCTGGTTTCTTACTAACGATTATTCACTATTCACTAACGACTAATTTAGAATGTATGCCCTATGCTAAAGTAAGTCTGTCCTATACCTTCTTCGCCAATTCCATAGTCCAATCGAATTGGTCCAATAGGCGTATCAAATCGGATACCTATTCCTTTGCCAAATTTTAAATCAGACACATCTATGCTCTCTCCGATATCCCAGGCATTACCCCAATCTGCAAAAAGTACTGCTTGAAAATTATCCGACAGCGGTAATCTGTATTCGGCATTAAACACCAAAGATTTATCTCCGGAGAATTCCCCAAAATCATATCCTCTTACCGTGTTCATTCCTCCCACTTTATACTCAGCAAAAGATGGCAGACTGGTATCAGCTATTCCTCCTATAGCTCTTAAGGCCACCACACCTTTACTTAGTTTATCGGTTATCTTTTCAATAGCCCTGATATCGACTACCTCTTCCACAATCTTAGTGGAAAGATAAGTACTAAGAGTTAAATTATATTTGGTAAAATCATAATCTCCTCCTAAAAATCCGCCTGCTTTTTCTATTGATATATTACCGTACAGACCGGAAGTGGGATTAAATACATTGTCCCGGGTATCATAAGTAAGAGTCGGGGTAAGACTGTTGGTCAATCCTTCATCACTATCATCTGGCAAAGAAGAACCGGAAACTAAATCGTAGGTCACTTTTTCCGTCTTTAATTCTAATCCTAAATTAATGGCATCAGAAATCCTGCGTCCAAAGATAAGTTTGCCCCCTAATCTTGCTTCCTCATATTCAGAAATAATTTCTCCTTCTTCTTTCTCTTTTTCTTTACTGGTGGTATCATAGACTTCAAAGCCGAAAGAAGTGGGGGTGTTCGCTAACCAGGGTTCTAAAAAGGACAATTTATAAGTAGTCCTACCACCCAGTTCTATTTTGGCTTGTACTCTTTGTCCTCCTCCAAAAAGATTTTTCTCTTCGTAGCTTGCAAATCCCATAAGACCCTCTTCGGAGTTATATCCCGCTCCAATACCAAATTTCCCCGTATTCTTCTCAATAACTTTAATAACCAGGACTATCGTATCTTCTTCACTGCCCGGCTCTAATTTCATACTTACATCTTCGAAATATCCTAAGTTGTAAATTTTTTGCAAAGATTTTCTTGCTGTTTCGAAATTGAAGAGGTCGCCAGATTTAATATCGATTTCTCGGGTAATTACCTTTTCTTTGGTCTTATCATTACCTTCAATTACTATCTTTTCCAGTCGGCCCTCAGAAATACTTATCCATAATTTTCCTTCTTCATCAAAATTAATATCTTTAATATTAATTAAAAGATACCCACGGTCCTTATATAGTTGAGAAATACGATCAAGGTCGTTTTTTAATATCTTCTGGCAAAAAATTTGCCCTTCCTGTAAAACCATTACCTCTCGCATTTCTTCCTCAGAAACTATAGTATTTCCTTCAACACTAATCTCTTTAATGGGCAAATTTTCCACTACTACAAAAACTACTTTATAACCATCGCGAAATGATTCTAATTTTATGCGTACATCTTTAAAATAACCCAGATCATATACTGCTTTCATATCTTTTTCCATATTTTCTTTGGAAAATACATCTCCCAGATTAGAGGCAATTTGGGAAATTATTAAATCTTTGGAAATATTTTCATTCCCCTGTACTACTATAGCAGTTATCTTTCCTTGATTGTCTGTCTGTGCCTGGACTAAACTTAAGCTGCTTAAAACAAATAACACAGTTAAAATTCCCAATAAAAGTATCTTGCTCAATTTGTTCTTTCTCACTTTTTCTTCCTCCTTGATTAGGGGTCAGGTCTCAACATTTGACATAACATTTTTGGCTGTCTTGTTTAGGAGTGAGTTATGTCAAATGTTGAGACCTGACCCCTTTATTTTTTGAGACCTGACCCCTCTCTAAAATTCATATTGTAATTCAAATTTTAATTCAAATTCTCCATCTTGTGAACCTACCGAACCTATCTGGGTATTTATAGTTATGTCATCTTTAATTTTATATTCTAATTCTAAATCACCTATTCCCATTTCAAATAAAGGTGCGGAGTAGGTTAAATAGAAATTTTCTGAAAAATATTTTCCCACTTTAAAGGCTAAAGTTTCTAAAGCCAAACCAGGGAAAAAAGCTAAATTGGAATCCTGATCTTTTTTAAAGATTGTCTCTATTTTAAACTCATCTAATCTTAAGTTATCAGCAACTTCATTTTCTAACTGGTTTAGAAATCTTATACTCAATCCTTGAGCAATTAAATTGATAAGTTCTTCCTTTAAAATTGTTCCCATTTCTCCCTCGGTTAATCCGGCATAGTTTTTATTAAACA
>CAZWFH010000017.1:0-16729 GCA_964632105.1 uncultured Atribacterota bacterium | reverse complement strand
AAATCAATAAACTAAAAACGCAAAGCGAAAAGCGAAAAACCATAATTCAAAACTCAAAACTTTTTTCTTATATAATATTGCATATCGCGTATTGTGTAAAATTCAAAGCTTATCTTAAAACTACTTGTGTATCCAGAATTCAGAAGCCAGGTGCTTGGTATCTGATTCCTATCTTTTTTGCGAGATACGATTCACGAGATACGAGATACGAATTTAGTTTTGAGCTATAGCTTTACGTTTTGCGCTTTTCGTTTTTCATTATATACTATATGCTAATTAGGGCTTACGTAAAAAGGAAATTTCTATAGAATTAAATTATTCACAGTAACAATTATAACACATCTTTAATTTGTAACCATAGTAATTTAATATTTTTAATTTTTTTTAAAAAAAAGAAGGATTTTTTAAATTTATGTAGTATTAGAGTAATATAATTAGAAATATGTTTAAATTTTCTGATACCAAATAACAAATTCTCCTAATAGAATATAACAATCTGTATGAAGGTAGGGGGAGAAATCTTTTCTTCTTTAGAAAAGGAGCCGAAGGTGTACGATGTGTAATACATTTAAACTCTCAGGCAAAAGGACCCTTACTGGACAGAACTCTGGAAAGTTTTTTAATAAACACCGAAGGGGCAATTTCCCATGCTGGAAAAAATCTCTCAGGTAAAAAGACAGGGTAGGAAAATATTATAGATTCCTATACTGTCTTTTTTTATTTTTAAAATAAAATAATAAAAAACAAACTCAGGAGGCACCCAAATGAAATCTGATTTACAGATAGCCCAAGAAGCTAAGTTAAAGCCGATTACTGAAATTGCCAAATCGATTGGGATAAAAGAAGATGAGCTAGACCTTTATGGTAAATATAAAGCCAAGGTCTCCCCCGATATCTTAAAGAGGTTAAAAGATAGACCTCAAGGTAAATACATTGTAGTAACTGCCATTACCCCTACCCCACTGGGTGAAGGTAAGACAGTAACTTCTATCGGATTAGGCCAGGGTCTGGCTAAGATAGGTAAGAAAGTAGTCAACACCTTACGTGAACCCTCGATGGGTCCGGTCTTCGGGATAAAAGGAGGAGCAGCCGGAGGAGGATATTCCCAGGTAGTCCCCATGGAAGACTTAAACCTTCACTTTACCGGGGATATTCATGCAGTGGGGGCAGCCAATAACCTGCTCTGTGCCATGTTGGACACTCATCTACAAAAGGGTAACAAATTAGGCATAGATATCCATAATATCAATATCAATCGGGTAGTAGATATCTCTGACCGAGCACTTCGTCACATCATAATTGGTTTAGGAGGAAAAACAAATGGTATCCCCCGGGAGACCGGTTATGATATCACTGTAGCCTCAGAAGTTATGGCTATCCTCTCTCTAGCTACCGATGTCTTTGATCTTCGAGAAAGATTAGGTCGGATGACCGTAGCCTATACCACTGAGGGCAAACCGGTAACCGCCGAAGACCTAAAGGCAGCCGGAGCCATGACTGTTCTCTTAAAAGATGCTCTAAAACCTAACCTCATTCAGACTTTAGAACACGGTCCCTGCCTGATGCACTGTGGCCCCTTTGCTAATATCGCCCATGGCAATAATTCAGTTTTAGCTGACCTGATCGCCACCAAATTAGCTGATTATGTAGTAACCGAATCAGGATTTGGTGCAGATATGGGTTTTGAGAAGATGTGTGATATAAAATGCCGTACCAGTGGCCTGAAAGTAGATGCAGCAGTAATAGTCTGTTCTATCCGCGCCTTAAAGATGCACGGTGGTGCTATAAAAGTAGTTGCCGGGAAACCATTAGACCAAGAAACACTAGCCCGGGAAGATCTTGACTCTGTAGCTAAAGGGTGTGAGAACTTAGAAAAGCAGATAGAAAATGTTACCATCTTCGGTGTTCCGGCAGTGGTAGTTATCAACCGCTTCCCCACTGATACCCCAGCCGAAATAGAATTGGTTAAAGAAAAAGCTTTAGCTGCCGGAGCAACCGCTGCGGTCACCCACGAAGTCTGGGCCAAAGGAGGAGAAGGAGGGATTGAATTGGCAGAAGCCGTAGTAGAAGCCACTAAAAAACCTAATCACTTCCATTACCTCTATCCCCTGGATATGTCTATCAAAGAGAAGATTGAGACCATTGCCACCAAGATCTATGGGGCAGAAGGAGTTGATTATGCTGCCTTAGCTGAAAAAAAGATTAAACTCTTTACCGAAGTAGGCTTCGATAAACTTCCTATGTGTATGGCTAAGACTCACCTTTCTTTATCTCATGAGCCATCAGTTAAAGGCAGACCCCGTCATTTCCGTATACCGGTAAGAGATGTCAGGGCATCAGTAGGGGCAGGTTTCCTCTACCCTCTTTTAGGAACCATGATGACTATGCCAGGATTACCCTCTGTTCCGGCATCTACTAAAGTAGATATTGATGAGGAAGGAAAGACTGTAGGATTATTTTAAATAGTCATTAGTGAATAGCATAATTAGTATATAGTATCTAGTATTGAGTATATAGTAAAGAAATAGAAAGATAGAAATTAGAAATCAGAAGGTAGAAAATAATCATAGTGCGTATCGAGTATTGCGTGAAGAAAATCAGAAGCCAGATGTAGGGGCACGATGTATCGTGCCCATGGTAAAAAACGAAAGGCGGTAAATAAAGAGGGCACAATTCATTGTGCCCCTACAAAATTATAAAACAGTGGGTAATAATGTAGGGGCTTGATTCATCAAGCCCGCAATAAGGACGGGTCGGATTTATCCGACCCCTACAACCTGATACTAATGGTGTAAACGGATATCGACTAAAAACTATATCAAGAAGGTGATGATTGAAAGCAATTAGAAAGCAATATTAAAATGAAATTTAAGTAAAATTATTAAATAATAAAATGATATGGAGGAAAGATCTTAAATGAGTACCAAAGTTATAGAGAATTTATATTATGCTAAAAGTGATGAATGGTTAAAAGTAGAAGATGATTTGGGAACTGTTGGAATAAGCGATTATGCGCAAGATCAGCTGGGTGATATTGTTTACCTGGAAAAAGTAGAAAAAGGAAAAAAAATAAAACCAGGTGAAGCACTTACTACTATTGAATCGGTAAAGGCAGTATCTGATGTATGTGCTCCAGTTAGTGGGGAAGTAGTTGAAGTAAACGAAAAATTGTTAGATGATACTTCTGTTGTTAATAAAGACCCTTACGGTAAAGGTTGGATTGCTAAAATAAAGATAGAAAATAAAGACGAATTAAAAAATCTTATGAATGCCCAAGAATATTCTGAATACAGAAAAGAATAGAGGTGAAAAAAATGAGATATATCCCCAATACCGAGGAACAAAAAAAGGAGATGTTGAAAGAGATTGGTGTTTCATCTTTTGAAGACTTAATTGAAAGTATTCCTCAAAGTATTCGTGTAAAAGGAAAATTAAATATCCCAGAGGCAATATCAGAAACCGAGTTAGAAGAAAAAATATACCATATTGCTCAGAAAAATTCCAACTTCTTCTTAATGAAACCTCTAATAGGTGCCGGTGCTTATCGCCATTATATTCCGGAAGCAGTAAAATTTCTCTTACAAAGAGAAGAATTTTGGACCTGCTATACCCCATATCAACCTGAACTGAGTCAAGGTACCCTACAATCAATATTTGAATACCAGACCTACATTTCCCGGCTTATCAAGATGGAGGTGATAATCCCCTCTATCTATGACGGTGCCTCAGCTACTGCCGAAGCAGCTTTGATGTCATTAAGATTAACCCATAAAAATAAAATAATTGTTTCAAATTTACTACATCCGCACTATAGAGAAACACTCAAAACCTATTTAGCACCTCATGAACCAGAAATTATCGATTTACCTTATAAAAATGGTTTGGTTGACATAGAGAAATTAAAGACTCTGCTTGATGAAGATGTGGTTTCGGTGATTATTCAAAGTCCTAATTTCTTTGGTGGTATAGAGAAATTGGCGGAAATTTCCGAAATAGTGCATTCTAAAAGTATACTGTTAATAAACGTAATTACCGAAAGTATGTCTTTGGGAATTTTAAAAGCTCCGGGAGAAACGGGGGCAGACATTGTAACTGGAAATGCCCAATCCTTCGGAATGGATTTGAATTATGGTGGTCCCTACAATGCTTATTTAGCCACCAAAAAACAATACATCAGACAACTTCCCGGAAGAATTGTAGGAGAAACAGTCGATGTGGACGGAAAAAGGGTTTTTGTAATGACTATGCGAGCCCGGGAACAAGATATAAGGAGAGAAAAAGCAACTTCTAATATCTGCACTAATCACAATCTAAATGTTCTGGCTACTAATATTTATCTTTCTCTTATGGGCACTGAAGGCATTTATCAACTTTCTCTTCTAAATACTAAATCTGCCCATTATTTAGAAAACTTATTATTAAAATCCGGGAAATTTGAAAAAGTATTTAATTATCCCTTCTACAATGAATTTTTACTAAAAAGTAAAGAAGACATATCCACCATTAACAAAAAATTATTAGAAAATAATTTTATTCCTCCTCTTAAAATTGGTGAATTTTATAAAGAGGAAAATTTAAAGAATGTTTTACTCTTTGCGGTAACCGAGGTATTGAGCAGAGATAATTTAAATAAAGTAGCTAGAATTCTTTCTGAATAAGGAGAAATAATTGTGAAATTAATATTTGAAAAAAGTATAAAAGGTAGAGATGGTTATTCCCTACCTCAAGATTTATTTGACGAGATTAAAATTGAAGAATGTTTACCTGAATATGCTATTAGTAAAGATAAAAAATTACTTAGTGAAATATCGGAGGTAGATGTTGTTCGGCACTTCACCAAACTTTCTAAATTAAATTATGGTCTTGATGATGGTTTCTACCCCTTAGGTTCGTGTACCATGAAATATAACCCCAAAATTAATGAAAATTTGGCCTCATTAAGTAATTTTATCTATGCCCATCCTTTAGCTCCTGAAGAAACTGTACAAGGTTGTTTGGAGATTGCCTACGATTTAAATAAACTGCTCTGCGAAATAACCGGCATAGATGAATATACTATGGCCCCTGCTGCGGGAGCACACGGAGAACTAACCGGCATTCTCATTATGAGAAAATATTTTGTAGATCACGGGGACATCCGGCATAAGATGCTAATCCCCGATTCCGCTCATGGTACTAATCCTGCTTCAGCTGCTATGGGTGGATTTCAAGTTATTGAAGTAAAATCAAATGAAAAAGGAACAGTTGACTTAAAAATATTGGCTGAATTAATGGACGAAGATACGGTCGGATTAATGTTAACCAATCCTAATACCGTAGGATTATTCGATGAAGGAATAGAAGAAATTAAAAAGATTGTCCATGGTAAAGGTGGTCTGCTCTATTATGATGGAGCTAATCTTAATGCCTCCCTGGGAATCACCAGGCCCGGAGATGCCGGTTTCGATATAGTTCATCTTAATCTACATAAAACTTTTTCTACCCCCCATGGAGGGGGCGGACCGGGAGCCGGAGTAATCGGAGTAAAGAAAGACCTTATTCCTTACCTTCCCACTCCCAATGTTGCTTTTAATTCTGAACGAAATAAATATTATCTATTAGATGCAGGAGAAAAAAGTATTGGTATGGTAAGGGCATTCTGGTCTAATTTCGCTGTATTGCTTAAAACTTATGCCTGGATTCTTTCTATGGGACCTGATGGTCTTTACAATACCTCTGAAACGAGTATTATCAATGCCAATTATGTTTTGGCTAAAATAAAAAAATATTATACACCAGCTTATGACCGTTATTGTGGCCATGAATGTACGGTTACCGGAAGAGAGTATAAAAAATATGGGGTAAAAACCTTAGATATTGCCAAAAGATTAATGGATTATGGCATGCATCCACCCACCATTTATTTCCCTCATTTTGAACCTTATGCTGAAGAAACTATAATGGTGGAACCAACTGAATCAGAAAGTAAAGAAACGCTGGATAAATTTATTGATATTATGATAAAAATCTCTGACGAAGCCAAGACAAATCCTGAATTATTGACTACTGCTCCTCATAATACTCCCATTAGAAGGACTAATGATGCCTTAGCTGTAAAGAGAGCAATTTTGACTTATGATGATGAATTAAAACTGAAAGATGAATTAAATTATCAAGAAAAAGATATTAATTTTTAACCAGGAGGTTTTAAAAATGGAAGAACAAGAACTATTATTAACTCCTCTCCACGAGGAACACTTAAAATTAAAAGCACGGATGATACCCTTTGATGGTTTTGATATGCCGGTCCAGTACAGGGGTATTATAGAAGAACATTTTGCAGTAAGAGAAAAAATTGGCATCTTTGATGTATCTCATATGGGAGAGATTGAACTTAAAGGTAAAGATGCCCTTCCCTTCGCTGATTATCTGGTAACCAATTCGGTAATAAATTTGAAGGATGGAGATATAAAATATTCTCCTTTATGTTATCCTCATGGAGGTCAGGTTGATGACCTCTTTGTCTATAAGGTACGGGATGATTTTGTACTTTTAGTAGTAAACGCTTCACCTAATTATTCGGTTAAAGATTATGATTGGATTATAAAAAATAAAGGTGATTTTGAAGTTGATATTGCCAATAAAAGTAAAGAATACGGAGAGGTAGCCGTTCAAGGTCCTGACTCTATAAAACTTTTAGAACCTTTGATAAAGGCAGATATTTCTCTAACTGAGTTAAAACGCTTCAAGTTTATTTTTGGCGAACTTTTTGGGAAGAAGATTCTTATCTCAAGAACTGGTTACACCGGAGAAGATGGATTTGAAATTTACACCTTTAAAGAGGAAGACATTGTAGATATCTGGAAAGGTATTTTGAAAGAAGGAGAGAAATTTGGTATAAAACCATGTGGATTGGGAGCGAGAGACACCACCAGATTCGAAGTATGTTATTGGCTTTATGGTAATGATATTGATGAAACTGTAAATCCCTTAGAGAGCGGTCAAGGTTGGACAGTAAAATTTGATAAAGGAAACTTTATAGGAAAAGATGCATTACTTAAGATAAAAGAGAAAGGAATTACCAGAAAGTTAGTAGGTCTTTATGTCCCTCAAGGTGGTATTCCCAGAAGCAAAATGGAAGTAAGAAAAGATGGAAAAAAAATCGGATATATTACCACAGGAAATTATTGTCCATCCCTAAAAAAAGTGTTTGCCTTGGCAATCATTGACCTTCCCTATACTGAAAAAGGTGGTAAGGTAGATATAGCCATCAGGAATAGAGAGGTTGAAGCAGAAGTTGTAGGGACACCTTTCTTGCCACCATTTAATAAAAGGTAGAAAGAAATTTGGTTAATTCACCAATGAACCAATTGTCGAGTAGATGAACATCTTTCAACTTTAGGAACAAGTTTGTATTCCCTGTTTCTCCCCGTTTCCTTATGGAAGTGTCACAATATCTGTTCCTTGGCTAATTGAAAGCTCACCCCTCACAGAACCGTGCTTGCACTATTAATGCACACGGCTCTTCATATTATCTAAGACAGTATTAATCTGTCCTTCCCTTACAGTTTCGTTCACATTTATGTTCCTCTCTGATGTAGGTAAATGTTACCCTGTAAAAGGGCGATAATATGTTACAGCCTTCCCTCTGTAGGAATTACCCTACTTCATCGGTACTATACTGTAATCCGACTCCCTATCGGTTATCTGGCTTCCTTGCTTTATTATCACTTGGATGGCCATACTCACATATCTTGCAAGAACAGATAGGGTCTCCCGAGTTACCGTATCATAACCGTGTGTAACATGCCAAGGTCTCAGACCCCGAGGAAGTTTTGCTAATCTAACCATAACGGTCAGCAAAATATTGCTTTCTGTGTTGGCAACCACATCAGCCTTCCTAATTTCATGGTGCTTTCGGGGCTCAATCCCTTCAACATATGCTTTCGGCCTGCTACCTTGTCTGCCTACGCTTAAAGATAGTAGTTACCTACTATCCTCCAAGGCTAACTACTGGCGGTTGGTTAGACCTTACCAGACGGGATTCCCACCCGCTATATGATACGACCTTGCTCGGCCGCACTACCTATTCACCAATTAGTCAATTTACCAATTTATTTGATTAATTAGCGAATTGTAAAATAATTAATAAAAAACAAAAAAGCCTCTATATATTTTATCTCTGTCCGTATAGAGGCTTTTTTTGTAAATGTTAATTTGTTTTACTTACTTAGTACATTCCACCCATTCCCCCTGGAGGCATCCCCCCTGGAGGCATAGCCATTTCTTTCTTTTCTTCTGGTTTATCGGTAACTAAGCATTCGGTAGTAAGAATCATACCACCTATGCTGGCTGCATTTTGTAAGGCTGATCTAGTAACCTTAGCTGGATCAACAATACCTGCTTTTATCATATCCACAAATTCTCCAGTATTTACATTAAAACCAATACCTTTTTCTTTATTCTTCAATTTCTCTACAATAACTGAACCTTCATATCCACCATTATCAGCAATCTGCTTTGTTGGTGCTTTTAAGGCTTTTTTAATAATTTCCACTCCTATCTGTTGGTCACCATCAAATTTTAGATCTTCTAATGCTGGAATAACATTTAACAAAACTGCTCCACCACCAGCAACAATACCCTCTTCTACTGCTGCTTTAGTAGCGGACAAAGCATCTTCAACTCGATGTTTTTTCTCTTTAAGTTCAGTTTCAGTTGGAGCTCCAACTTTTATAACGGCTACTCCACCAACTAATTTTCCTAATCTTTCCTGTAATTTTTCTCGGTCATAATCAGAGGTGGTTTCTTCGATTTGGGTCCGAAGCTGAGCTTCACGTTTCTTTATTTCTTTTGCGTCTCCTTTTCCTCCGACTATTATAGTCTCTTCTTTGTTTATTTTCACTTGATGAGCAGACCCTAACATTTTTATTTCTGTATTTTCTAATTTAAGTCCTAATTCTTCAGAAATTAGCTGTCCACCGGTAACTGTGGCAATGTCAGCTAACATCTCTTTTCTTCTATCCCCGAAACCGGGTGCCTTCACAGAAACACAATTTAAGGTTCCTCTTATTTTGTTTACTACTAAAGTAGCTAAAGCTTCTCCTTCGACATCTTCAGCAATAATTAATAAAGGTTTTCCAGACTGAGCAACTTTTTCTAAAATAGGTAATAATCCTTTCATGTTACTTATCTTAGAATCAGTTATTAAGATATGAGGATCATCGAGAACTGCTTCCATCCTTTCTGCGTCTGTTACCATATAGGGAGAAATATATCCTTTATCAAACTGCATTCCTTCTACTACTTCTAAAGTAGTCCCTAAGGTCTTGGACTCTTCTACGGTTATTACTCCATCTTTCCCAACTTTTTCCATAGCATCTGCTATTATATTTCCAATTTCTCTATCTGCGGCTGAAATTGAAGCTACATTAGCTACAGACTCCTTGTCACTTACTTCCTTGCTTAATTTTTTAATTTCTTTAACTGCCACTTCTACAGTTTTATCAATTCCCCTTTTTACCATAATAGGGTTTGCACCAGCTGCTACATTTCTTAAACCTTCATGAATAATTTCCTGGGCTAAAACAGTTGCTGTGGTAGTACCGTCCCCGGCAATATCATTAGTCTTAGTAGCTACCTCTTTAACAAATTGAGTGCCCATATTTTCAAAAGGTTCTTCAACGTCAATTTCTCGAGCAATAGTAACCCCATCATTGGTAATGGTGGGTGAACCAAACTTTTTATCTAAAACTACATTTCTTCCTTTCGGCCCCAAGGTAATTCTTACGCTATCAGATAAGGTTTTTGCACCTTTCTCTAAAGCCCTTCTTGCATCTTCATCAAATAAAAATTGTTTTGCCATTTATTTATCCTCCTTTTATATTTAACCTCTTTATATTTTTTTTCTTTTAAAAATTATATTATTTTTTAAATCAATTTTAATCTAAAAATTTATATTTGATTATTTAACGATTGCTAAAATATCTTTTTCGCTCAGAATGAGATAATCTTCATCATTGTCATCTTTGATGTCTGTCCCAGAATATTTTGCATAAACTACTTTATCTCCCTTTTTAACTGTAATAGGAATTATTTTTCCTTCTTTGCTAGTAGCGCCGGGTCCTATTGCCAATATTTCTCCTACTTGAGGCTTTTCTTTAGAAACAGTATCTGGAAGTAGAATTCCTCCTTTACTCTTCTCCTCTTCGAATATGGGTTTTATCAGTACCCGATCTCCTAGTGGTTTTAATTCCTTAACGTTCATGCTCAGTAACCTCCTTTAATTAATATTTATATTTTATAAACTAATTAGCACTCTCATAGTAAGAGTGCTAAAAACACCTTATATATAGTATATAAACTTCTTAAGAAAAGCAAGCTTCGTTATCGGCCATATTAAGCTATTTGCCGTAATTTTTTATGATTGTAAGTTATTTATTGATTTTTTACTTCCATTTAATAGTTTTTCCTCTCTAATGGTAATCGTGAAACCGCATCTAAGTTTAAAGATGATTTTTTGTTTTCTTTAAATTTATAATATCCTGCTGAAGCTACCATAGCTGCATTATCTGTACACAAAGAAATTGAAGGATAGAAAACATTAATATTTAATAAATTTGCTTTTTCTTTAATCTCTTTTCTTAAAGAGCTATTGGCAGCAACTCCGCCAGCTAAAATAATCTGTTTAGTTTTAAACTTTAAAGCTGCCTTTATAGTCTTTTTTACCAAAACATCGGTTACTGCTTGTTGGAAAGAAGCTAATATATCGCTAACAGGAATATTTTTATTCCCCTTGTCTAACTTTTTAATATGGTAAATTACTGCAGTTTTAAGACCGCTAAAACTAAAATCATAACTTTTATCATTTAAAATAGGGCGAGGAAATTGGATTGAGGAAGGATCTCCTTCTTTAGCTAATTTTTCGGTGATAGGGCCACCGGGATAACCTAAGTTTAAAACCTTTGCTATTTTATCGAAAACCTCTCCTGCTGCGTCATCTTTGGTCTGGCCTAATAATTTATATTCTCCAAAATATTTTATATATACCAAAGAGGTGTGTCCACCTGAAACAATTAAACAAACAAAAGGGGGTTTTATATCATTATGTTCTAAAAAATTTGCATAAATGTGAGCTTCAAGGTGGTTTACTCCAATAAGTGGTATGTTTTTAGCATAAGCCATGGCTTTGGCGACAGATAATCCCACTAATAGTGAACCTATTAAGCCTGGGCCATAAGTTACTGCTATTGCAGATAAATCAGTAATCTTTTTTCCTGATTCGTCTAAGGCTTTGTCAATTACCGGGATGATATCCTCCATATGTTTACGTGAAGCTATTTCAGGAACTACTCCTCCATATTTTTGATGAATGCTAATCTGGGAAGCGACTATATTCGAAATAATTTTTTTTCCATCTTCCACAATGGCAGCTGCTGTTTCGTCACAAGAGGTTTCGATTCCCATTATTAAATCTGGCATATTTTTCCTTTCCTTTTCACAATTTCTTTTCCATAACCAAAGCATCTTCTTTTTCTTCTTGATAATAATTTCTCAAAAACTTTATCACTTTATATCCATATTTTCTGTACATATCTTGGGCAATACAATTTGATCTTCTTACCTCTAAAGATATTTTCTTAATTCTATAGGTAGCAGCTATTTTCTCAATAAATTTTAAAAAATATTCTCCATAGCCCTTTCTACGCAAATTTTCGGCAATAGCAATATTGGTAATATGAAAACTGCTTCCTTTGTGCCAAAGACCAAGATAACCTATTACTTCATTATTATTTTTTTCCATTACAAAATATCTAGCATATCTATTTCGAGTTAATTCGCTAAAAAACAGTTCGTAAGTCCAGGGAATGGGAAAAGATTTCTTCTCAATCTCTAATACTTCTTTTAAATCATCTATTTCCATAAATCTGATAACTATTCCGGTAAAATTTTTGTTAATCATGATCAATCACTTATATTTTTTCTCCCAAACAATTTCAGCCTCAGACTTCCTCAGATAAAAAGGAGTAATTGTAGAGATATCATCCTCTTCCCCTTTTTTAAGTTTATTTAAACCTAAAAAAGCAATATTAGTAGCCACTGGTAAATTTAATTGTGAATCGATAAACAAAGCATCTTTACCTATTTTTTCTTTAATAATATCCCGATATTTTTTTATTCCATCTCCTAAAAAGATTATCTTTTCTTTTAATGGGGAGAGCCGGACAAGCAGACTTTGAATATTTTCACATTTATAATCCATAACCCTATGCAAACTACCTCCTCCCCGAAATACCACATCATATATTTCATCTTTCTTAGATTCTAAAACGGGACATATTAAATAGGGAATTTCTTTTAAGGGGAATGCCATGGCATCTAAGGTAGTAATCCCTAATAAAGGTAGTGAGCAGGCATAAGATAAACCTTTAGCTACACCTAAACCGATTCGAAGACCGGTAAAGGAACCTGGGCCTACGGAAACTGCAATGCCATTAATTTCTTCCATTTTTAAATCCATTGTTTTTAACAAGTCTTTTATAGCAGGCACTAAAATAGATGAGTGTTTTTTCTTCAAACCATTAATAGTATACTCTATAAGAACATCTTCATCTTCTATTAAACCTAAATTACAAAATTTAGTAGAAGTATCAATTCCTAAAATTTTCAATTCTGCTTAGCTCCTTTAAAAATTTTTCAAATTTATCCCCTTGAGGAATGAAGGAAATTGTTCTTTTATAATGATCTTTAAATTTGATATCAATCTTTAAGTGTTCTTTTGGTAAAAGTTGTTCAATCTTCTCAGCCCACTCAATAACTGTCAAGCCTTCTCCGTAAAAATATTCCTCGTAACCCAATTCTATAATTTCCTCTGCATTATTAAGCCGAAAAAGATCAAAGTGATAAATTGGAATTTTACCTTGATATTCATTTATAATGGTAAAAGAGGGGCTAGTGACATAATCTTTCACTTCTAATTGCTGAGATATCCCTTGAATAAAACAGGTTTTTCCTGCACCCAATTCTCCGTAAAAAGCTAATAAATCTCCCGGTCTGGCTAATTTGCCTACTTCTTTCCCTAATTTTTTCGTTTCTTCAGGACTTTTAGTAATAATAGTTAAATTCATTTTAAACTGTTCACCAATTCTCCAATTCTCTAATTAAATTAGTCGTTAGTATATGGTTTTTAGTTTATAGTTTTTCTTTTTTAGACAAGATTGCTTCGTCGTTGCACTCCTCGCAATTACATTTCATTTTTTTTATTCTGACTTCTGAATTCTGTCTTCTGATTTCTATTCTCTTAGCGAGATACGATTCACGAGATACGAGATACGAATTAGGCTCCTGAGTTATATTTTCTTCACTATATACTCGATACTCGATACTCGATACTAGTTATCCTATACGCTAAACGCTATAGTAATTTTTCCCCTAACATAGTTTTAATTTTATAGGGTCTTCCATTCTTAATAAATAATTTAGAAACTCGTTTTTTATCAGGCATATGCACAACTTCATAATTAATGGTTTTAATCTTATCAGCTATTTCTTCTACGGTTATTTCTTCTTGTCCCTGTCTTCCCCAAAGTACTACTTCGTCACCTATTTCCACCTGAGGAAGATTAGTAACATCTATCATGGTTTGATCCATACATACTCGTCCAATTACAGCGACTCTCTTTCCCCTTACCAGGGCCTGTCCTTGATTGGAAAGTAGCCGATTAAAACCATCAGCATAACCTAGAGGTAAAGACGCAACAACTGTTCTTTTTTTACTGGTAGTATAGGTGCGACCATAGCTGATACATTCTCCTGTGGGAAATTCTTTTAAAAAAACTATTCGAGTTCTAAAACTGTGAGCCGGGCTCAATTCTATAGTCTTCCGAACCTCTGTAGAAGGGTATAGTCCGTATATAGAAATCCCCGGCCTTACCAAATCTAACCACATATGAGGGAAATCAAGAAGAGTAGCACTATTTCCTACATGTTTTAACGGAATTCTTATTCCTTCTTTTTCTAAAATAGTTAAGACTTCCATAAATTTTTTAAATTGTTCTTCAGTATAAGACTTGTCTTTTTCGTCAGCAACTGAAAAGTGGGTAAAAATGCCTTCTATTTTCACATTTTTCAAAGCTCTTATCCTTTTAATAAATCTTAAACTATCATGAGGGAAAATTCCTATTCTTCCCATGCCTGTGTCTACTTTGATATGAATTTTAGCCATCCTATTCATTTTAACTGCCGACTCAGAAAGTTTTTCAGCCATTTCAAATTCACATACTGTAGGAGTTATATCATATGATACCAACAATTCTGCTTGTTGTTTTAACGTTAAACCAAGGATTAAAATAGGAACAGTAATGCCGGTTTTGCGGAGAAAAATACCTTCTTCCAAACGAGCGACTGCTAATCTGGTAGCTCCATTATTTAAAACTACTGAAGCTATTTCCAAAATATCATGCCCGTAAGCGTTGCCTTTTACCACCGCCATTAATTCTTTTTTTTCACCTATTAATTTTTTAATATTTTTCACATTGTTTGCAATTGCATCAAGATTTATTTCTACCCAGGTAGGGCCCAATAACTTTTGCATTTTTGGGTTTTCCCTTTCTTTTTTCGTATTTATTATTGCACATTAAGTATAACATATAACGCTTATCATATATAATAACCAGTGATGAGTGATATGTAATATGCAATAAGTTACGAGTTATAAGTTTCAAGTTTATAAAAGAAGTAAAACATATTCAATGCTCACTTAGCAACTCATATCTTGTATCTTTATCTTGCATATTAGACACATTACACATTACTCATTACTTGTTACTGTGCCTTCTAAACTTAAAAAAGCCTTAGGGACTTGAGATAAGATATCACCGGCTATCATACCTCTTTCTCCTTTGATGCCTCGGGCTAAATCGCCGGCCAGACTATGGATATAAACTCCGGTTATTGCTGCAGAAAAATTATCAGCACCTTGAGCTATCAGGCTGCAAATTATTCCAGTCAGAACATCCCCCGAACCTCCGGTAGCCATTCCCGAATTATCACCAATATTAATATAGACTTCTCCTTCTTTATTGGCAATAATTGTTCTAGCTCCTTTTAAAATTACTACAATTCCAAATTTTTGAGCAACTTCTCTGGTAATATCTAATTGATTATTTAAAATATAATCTATATCCTTATTTATTAGTTTAGCTATTTCCCCTGGATGAGGAGTAATCACCAGAGGAGTTTTAGTCTTTTCCAATATAGCGGGATCCTCACTTAAGGCATAGATTGCATCAGCATCAACAACCAAAGGGATATTAGATTTTTCTATAACTTTTCTTACTAATCTTTGAGTCTCTGCTTGTCGGGAAATACCAGGGCCTATCCCTAATACAGAATAATTTTTCATTAATTTTGAAATTGTTTCTTCTGCTTCTTCTCCTAAAGACTGTTTTTCCGTTTCGGCAAGAGGGAGTGTTATAACTTCGGTTAATTTTACTTCCATTATTGGATTCAAACTTCGAGGAATTCCTAATACCACAATACCTGCTCCACTTCTCATAGCTGCTTCACTGGCTAAATATGCTGCGCCAGTCATTCCAACCGAACCAGCCAAAATTAAGACTTTACCGAAAGAACCTTTGTAGGAATAATTTGAACGAAAAGGTAGAAGTGGTTTGATTATCTCTTTGGTTATCATATTAGTTTTTATTTTATTATTTTTTAGAAGATAAGAGGGTATACCAATATCTCCCACCATTACCTTCCCTGCATAGCTTACTCCAGGAAAAATCAATAAACCAATTTTTGGTAAGGCTAAAGTAATAGTATGAGTTGCCTTGATGCATGGTCCTTCAATCTTTCCTGTATCTGTATCTAAACCAGAAGGAACATCAATTGCAACTACTTCCTTGTTAGCAATATTAATCAAATCTATTATCTTAGCTTTTACACCAGTCACCTTCCCTTGCAATCCGGTTCCTAATATAGCATCAATAATTAAATCAGAATTTTGTATGGCTCTTTGTATTTCTTCGAGTTTCGTTGTTTCTACTTCAAATAATTCAACTCCCATTTTATTAATTGTATTTAAATTTTCTCCTGCTTCACCTTTGATTTTATTAAAAGGGGCGAGGAGAAATACTTTTACTTTCACTCCATAATTATGAAGATGGCGGGCAACTACAAAACCATCTCCCCCATTATTGCCTGATCCAGCAAAGATGATAATCTTTTTTAATCTTAAATCAGGATAAATATTTTTCAGACTTTGAAATATTCTTAATCCAGCATTTTCCATTAAAGTAAGACCAGATAGGTTACTTTCCCCTATTGCTTTGCGATCAATTTCTTTCATTTGTTGACTGGTAACTACCTTCATAAGATAACTCCCTTTAAATTAGTCGTTAGTGAATAGTCGTTAGTATATAGTATAGCATGTAGCGTTTAGTTTTGGATTAGCAAGACACTTGTCCTAATTAAACTATAACTTAAATTTAAATGCGAAAAAGCATAATTGTTATTTAAGAATTCAGGAGCCAGTAGTCAGGAGTCAGAAGAATATAAAATAACTTAACAAGATAATATAACCTTATATTCTAAAATAATTCTGAATACTGGATTCTGTCTTCTGGCTTCTATCTTATCTGCGAGATACGATTCACGAGATACGAGATACTAATTTTTTCCGGGTAACCGGTAAACTGGCTAACGGTTGTATGACAAATAAAAGTCTACCACCTTTTTATCACTTGCT
>CAZWFH010000016.1:0-17420 GCA_964632105.1 uncultured Atribacterota bacterium | reverse complement strand
CTCCGATAAAGGTCTTTCCCGAGGAAGTAGGGGCAATAACTAAAAGGTTATCATTTTTGTCCTGATAATCCAGAATTCCAAAATTTCTCACAGCCTCCTCCTGTATCGGCAGCAAATAAGGAGAACAGTCTTTTTCCCGGATATTGAGAAGGTAAGAGGGGATACCATAATTGGCTAAGTCTTTAATCTTCATTGGTTCTTTCATTAGTATGTTTCCTTTCTTTTTATCTTTTTTCAACTAAAACTAAAACGAATATTAAAATAACCTCTATTGCAAATCTAAGATGAAAAATAAAAATAGAACGATAGAATCATCTCCTTAGATAAGTTAATGGTGAGTTAAATGAATAGATTAATTAAAAAATCTTTATGAGCCGTGCATAAGACACATTTTTGATTATACTCTTTTAAATCATTATTTCAACAAGCGGAGTAGAATCAGGGGGGACATTCTTCTTTTGTACTCCCACATTTATGCGTGGCGGAAAGTAAAGTGTGTCCCCCCTTGATTCTAAACGCTGTACGCTAGTAAGCAACTTTAAAAAATATTTTCCCAAAAAAGAAGGATTTTTTAAACTTATGTCGAATATATAAAAGGGTATTAAATTCGAAACTCACTCCCGATTACATAAAATGGGGGACAGTCTTCTTTTGTCGTCCCGCACTTATGCTTGGCAAAAAGTAAAGCCTGTCCCCCTGAATCTCAATTTCCACCCTTGCTAAAACCGAAGTCTACTTCTCCCTCTCGGACAATCCTCAAAAAGAAATCATCAAAAATATCAATCAGGCCGAAGCCTTCATTAATATAGCGATGTATATCTTTACCGATAGAGAAATTGCTATTCCTCTTGTAAAAGCCCGTGAGCGGGGCGTAAAGGTAAGGCTCTATCTGGATCAAGACCAGGTTGATTACAAATACAGCCAATCCCGTTTCCTGGTGCAAAAGGGAATAAAAACAAGAATCAGTTCAAACAAATATATAATGCATAACAAATTTGCCATTATCGATAACCACCTACTACTTACCGGTTCCTATAACTGGACCTTTTCCGCCAACAACCGAAATGACGAAAATCTAATGGTAATAGACGACTCGGAAATCATTGAAATATTTCAGAATCAATTCATAAACTTATGGACCAATAAATACAGCTCAGAAAGAACTAAAGAATTATTCGATAAAGCCAAGGTAAATTTCTTACCCGCTTCTCCTGCTCCCGCAAAACCGGAAGATAAAGTCATAAATATCAACTCCGTATCCCAGGAAGAACTTACTAGCATCTTACAATTAAGCGAACCTCTCGCCCAAAAGATAATTACCTTAAGAGAAAAACTGGGAGGGTTCAAAGACCCCAAAGACCTCACCCGACTACCCGAAATAACCAACCTCGAATGGGAGGAATGGAAAGAGCAGGGGATAATAATTAATATTGAATAATGGTCTACCTTATAGATTATAAAAATTTGTTCGAATATATGAAGTATAAAAAAGGAAACTTACAATTATAAACGAATTTATCAAAAAAAGCCATTTTAACAGACATGTATCGAGAAATGATGGGGAATTTGTAAAAAGAACTGTGGCTTTGACACGTTACAGCGTTTTAAAAATAGAAAAGTGTTTGTGTAATTAAAAAACTATAAAATAATTAATTAATTAAATAAATAATAATATATTTATATTATAATATATTATGTTATTTACCAACAAAAGAAAAAAACTTGACTTTTCCTTTAATTTGTGCTAATATATATGAAGAAAAAAAAGACCCAAAACTTTCAAGTCGACTGAAAGTTTTGGGTCCGTGCGTTAGCTGCACATGTTCATCAATCGCATTATACACCTTTTCAAAGGAGTATTGCAAGCAGCCCCGCACTTTTTCTTCAATAAATTATGAAGCGAGGTGATTTAATGCGTTACTATGTAAACAAGAATGTTCAGTCAAATGGCGATCACGAAGTTCATACTGAAACTTGTAATTGGCTGCCCGATGTAGAAAATCGATTATACCTGGGTAATTTTACAAGTTGTTACCCGGCAGTTGCAGAAGCAAAGAAACATTTTATACAAAGCAATGGCTGTTTTTATTGCAGTAATGCCTGCCATACAAGCTAAAAGTTAACAGATCTGTGTGCGGATGTAGTCGACAACATCCGCACTATCAAAAGAGGGGATTAAGATATGAGAGTTGAATATAAATTACTTGGTGATGTTGCTGAAATAATTACCGGGATACCTGAGGAAAAAAAGAAAGGTAATAAAGAATATAAGTATTTTTGTATACAGCCATCCCACTTAAATGATAACAACAAGTTATTAAAATTTGATGCAGTATCTAGAACTAAACCAATCAATGAAAAGGCATTAGTAAAGAAAGAGGATATTTTAATTAAGCGTCTTAGTCCCTCATCTATTAATTTAGTGATGGATAGTTATAAAAATGCTTACGTTACAAGTAATATAATGATTGTGCGACGCAATGAGAAAATTATTTCCGATTACCTTGCGGCGATATTAGAAGTTCAAGGATTAAGAACTTTAAAGCATCACACTAAAAGAGGTGTTACAGTACAAACAATTTCAAAAAAAGAGCTTAGCAATATAAATATTCCCTTACCAGATATTAAAGCTCAGAAAATATTGGGCGAAATGTGGCTTTTAAATAAATGCAAGCAAAAATTGTTAAATGATTTAGCTATTAAGGAAAATGATTTTATTAAATCTTTATTTAATATAATTTTAACTATGAAAGGATCAAAAAAATGACCACAAAAGAAAATATTAAAGGAGCGCTATGGAGAGGCGCTGATACTTTTAGGGATACTATTGATGCTGCGAATTATAAAGATTTTGTTTTATCTATTTTATTTGTGAAATATTTAAGTGATACATATAGAGAGATGACAGACGACTTGTCTAAAAAATATGAAGGTATAAGGCTTGAAAGACAAATAAGTCGTTTATCTTTTAAAATTGACAGAGAACATTCTTTTGATCATTTATACGAAAGTCGATTTAATGATAACCTAGGTCAACTAATAAATGTTGCCTTAAGAGGTATTGAAGAAGAAAATATTGATCAGTTAAATGGGGTTTTTAGGAGTATTGATTTTAACAGTGAAGCAATTCTTGGTAATCGAATACATAGAAATACGATATTACGAGAGCTCCTTGAAGATTTTGCTTCTCTTGATCTAGGACCGTCACAGATTGAAACAAAAGAAAATGAAGTACCTGCTGATGTAGTTGGTGATGCTTATGAATATATGATAGGAGTGTTTGCAAGCAGAGCCGGAAAAAAGGCAGGAAGTTTTTTTACACCAACAGCTGTATCGGAGCTTATGGCGAGAATTGTACCGCCAATATCGGGTGAAAGAGTGTATGACCCGACCTGCGGATCAGGGTCTTTACTTATTCATGCTGCTAAAAAAGGCGGTATCGATAGAGTCTCTATATCTGGACAGGAAATGAATGGCTCTGCGGTATCTATGGCAAAGATGAATATGTTTATACATGAGATACGTGATTCAAAAATAGCATGGGGTGATACACTTGCTAATCCTTTACATCTTGATGGCGATGGTAATTTAATGTTGTTCGATGTCATTGTAGCTAATATGCCATTTTCAAAGGATAAATGGGCATCAGGGTTTAATCCCGGTGGAGAAGCGAACAGCAATGGAAAAAAATTTAAGATGGAAGCCTCTTTTGATAAACATCATCGTTTTGACTGGGGAATTCCCCCATCCAGCAAAGGGGATTGGGCATTTTTATTGCATATGATACACAGTATGTCAAGCAATGGCCGTGTTGCTGCAGTTGCACCTCATGGAGTTCTTTTTAGAGGTGCTGCAGAGGGAAGAATTAGGCAGAGAGTCATTGAAAATAATTTACTTGATGCTGTAATAGGATTACCTGCAAATTTGTTTTATGGAACATCCATTCCTGCAAGTATCCTTGTATTTAGGAAAAACAAAGAAGATAAAAATGTATTGTTTATTGACGCCTCTGGAGAAGGTCATTTTGCAAAAGGGAAAAATCAAAATGTTTTGGAAGAGAAGCATATTGAGGATATTGTAGATGCATATAAAGAAAGAAAGGATATAGATAAATTTGCCTATGTAGCGAGTATTGGCAAGATAAAAGAGAACGAATACAACCTTAATATTCCACGTTATGTTGATACCTTTGAAGAGGAAGAACCTGTTGACATAGATAAAGTGCAAAATAATATAGCAGATATAAAAAACGAATTAGCCCAAGTTGAATCTAAGATGCAGGAATATATGAAAGAGTTGGGATTATAAGAGGTGTATTCAATGAGATTAGAGATCCGAAATAGAATTGAGAATATTAGAAATAAAAATATCCCCATTGGTTATAAGAAGGTAGTGAGGTTTATAATTCCAAATGCATGGGAGTTCATAAAAATTGGGGAAATTGCTAAACAGGTAAGTGATTTAAATAATGAAAATAAAAATTATAATGTTTTATCATGCACTAAATATAATGGATTAGTTGATTCTTTACGTTATTTTAAAAAGCAAATTTTCAGCAATGATTTAAATAAGTACAAAAAAGTTCACTATAATTATTTTGCTTATGCTACTAATCATATTGATGAAGGGTCCATAGGTTTACAAGAATTGTATGATGTTGGTTTAGTGAGTCCTATGTACACTGTTTTCAAAACAAAAGAAGTTGTTAATAAATATTTATATGCGCTATTAAAAACAGAAAATTATAGAAGAATTTATAAAACAATGATGTCTGCTTCCGTTGATAGGCGTGGTAGCTTAAGATGGAAGGATTTTTCAAAAATAAGAATCCCATTTCCTCCTTATCATGAACAACAAAAGATGGCTGAAATTATTTCAACCTGTGATAAAATTATTAAGCTGAAAGAAAAATTAATTGAGCAAAAAAAACTGCAAAAGAAATATCTTATGCAGGCACTTTTAGATCCTAAAAGCCCAAACTTTAGGCGGTTGCCGGGGTTTGATAAAGATTGGAAAGAAGTTAAATTGGGAAGTTTAGGAAAAACGTATGGAGGTTTAAATGGAAAAAATAAAAATGATTTTGGAACCGGAAAGCCCTATATACCATACGTAAATATATTTAATAACCCTATTATTAATGTAAACAGTTTTGAGTATGTTGAAATTGGAAAGAATGAAAATCAAAATCGAGTGAAATCTGGTGATGTATTTTTTACAACATCTTCAGAAACACCAGAAGAAGTAGGAATGTCGTCGGTAGTTTTAGAAAATATTGGTGAATTATATTTGAATAGTTTTTGCTTTGGCTTTAGATTATATGATTTTAGCAAATTGAATCCTAATTTTGCAGTGTACTTTTTTAGAAGCAAAATTTTTAGGGAAATATTAAATAAATTAGCTCAAGGATCAACAAGGTTTAATTTATCAAAAAATAATATGATGAAAACAAATATCATCCTTCCTACAATTAAAGAACAAACTGCAATTGCAAAAATATTATCTACAGTAGAGGAAGAAATTCACCTGTTAGAAAAAGAACTTGAACAACAAAAGCTAAAGAAAAAAGCTTTAATGCAATTATTGTTAACCGGAAAAGTGAGAGTTAATATATCGTAAATAAAAATTGAAAGGAGTTAGTATAATGACAAAGAAAAATATTCATGTAACACCTCATAAAGATGGAGGTTGGCAAGTAAAGAGGGGTGGATCTAAAAGAGCAACCAAAATCACAAATACACAAAAAGAGGCAATTAATATTGCCACCCAAAATGCTAAAAATCAAAAGACGGATACTAAAATACATGGCAGGGACGGAAAGATTAGAGCAGGAAACAGTTATGGAAATGACCCGTGCCCCCCTAAAGATAAAAAATAGAAGTAGATAAAAACTTAAAATAGTTATTAAAGAAGGTGAATAGCATGCCGGATCATAAAATATTTAATGAACGGCCTGAGAGTCAGGATAGAATGATTAAAATGTTTCAAAAAATGGGTTATGAATATATATCGAGAGCCGGAGCAGAAGAAAAGAGAGGCTCAAAGGCTCGTGTACTTTTTGAAGATGAAATGCAAAATTATTTACAAAAGCAAACATTCCCATATAAAGATAAAAAATTACCATTTTCAAGTGGCTCAATTGGGAAGGCGATTAGAGAGATTGACATACCTATTAATAATGGTCTTGCTATGACGAATAAAAAAATATACGACCTTATATGTACCGGGAAAAGTTTAGAACAAACGTTACTCGATGGTAGCATGCAGTCATTTGATATCAAGTATATTGACTTTGAAGATCCGGATAATAACATTTGGCAAATTACTGATGAGTTCGAGGTTGAGCGTTCGAATGGAAAATTTGTAAGACCAGATATTGTTCTTATGATAAACGGGATTCCTTTGGTTGTTATTGAATGTAAAAAATCCAGCATAGATGTAATGGAAGGCGTAAAACAAAATATAAGAAACTGGCAACCTGATTACATTCCCAATCTATTTAAATTTGCTCAAATTGTTATTGCAGCAAATCCCAACAAACTTTTATATGGAACATGCGGCACATCATCTAAATATTATACTTTTTGGCGTGAAGATAATAAAAAATGGCAAGAAGATATGTGTAGACTATATAGTCCGGATGGACAAATAACCGAACAAGATAAAGCAGTAGTTTCACTTTTAACAAAAAAAAGATTGCTTGATATTATTTATAATTTTATCATTTATGACAATAATGTAAAAAAAATTGCCAGGTATAAGCAGTTTTTTGCTGTCCATAAGTGTATGGATAGGATTAAATTAAAAGATGGTAAAAATACGAGGAATGGTGTTATTTGGCACACACAAGGCACCGGAAAAACAATTATCATGATCATGCTTGCAAAAATGATTCAAAGAGATAAAGATATAATAAACCCAAGATTTATTTTGGTAACAGATAGAAAAAATCTTGATAAACAGATAAGAGATAATTTTATAAATACAAATATGAGACCAATTAGAGCAGCAACCGGCAAAGGGCTTGTTAATCTTATTAAAGATGAAGGTAACTCGGTAATTACGACGGTGGTTAATAAATTTGAAATAGCAATAAATCAAAATTTTAAAAATGAAAGTGAAAATATTTTCCTATTAATTGACGAAGGACACAGAACACATTATGGAAAACTTAATACATATATGAGAACAGTTTTACCGAATGCAGCGAAAATAGCCTTTACCGGAACACCATTAATTAAATCTAAAAAGAAGAGCACTTATAAGAAATTTGGTCCGATCATTGATCCATATACCCTGGAAGATGCTATTAATGATAGTGTAACTGTTCCTCTTGTTTATGAGGGTAGAGTTATCCCTCAAAAAGTGACCAGTAAAAAAATTGATGATCATTTAAAATACATCACTGCTCCTTTAAATAGGGAGCAAACCGATGATTTAAAAAGAAAATGGAGTAGATTTGTTCCATTAGCACAAACTAAGCAAAGGCTTGATATGGTTGCCTTTAATTTATATGAGCATTTTATCAAATATTGCAAGCCAAAGAAATTTAAAGCAATAATTACCTGTTCTTCTAGGGCTTTTGCCATTGATTTGTATTATAAGCTAAAACCTTTAGAAGGTATAAACCCTGCAGTTGTTATCACTCCGGAGAACATACAGGATGGGGAGGATGATGACACTTCGACACAAAGCTTGAAAAAAATTGCTAATTTTTTTAAAAAAGAAATAGAACCTCTTTATAGAAATAATTATGAAGCATATGAAGACTATGCACGTAATACATTTATTGATCCTGAAGGTGACATAGATTTACTCATTGTAAAAGACAAGTTACTCACAGGGTTTGACGCACCGGTAGCAGCTGTATTATATATTGATAAACCTATGAAAGATCATAGTGTTCTTCAAGCAATAGCAAGAGTCAACCGTTTATATGAGAATAAGGATTTTGGCCTTATTGTTGATTATTACGGTGTTTTTAAAAAACTAACTGAGGCTTTGGATTTATATAATGATGATAAATCGGGATTTGATAAATTTGATGAAGAGGATATAGAAAATACTATATTTGGGCCAGCTGATGAAAAACGAAAACTGGTTGACTCTCATCAAAAATTATGGGATCTTTTTGTCGGGATTGCCAAAGATGAAACAAGGTCTAATGTATGGCAAGAAACTTTAGAAAATAAAGACAAAAGAAAAGATTTCTACGAAAAGCTTTCAGTGTATTCCAAATTGGTGGATTTAATGTTTTCTAGTTATGAATTTTTTAATCTGGTTGGATTGAAGGAATCTGAAGTGTATAAATACGATTTGATTCATTTTAATAAACTAAGAGCGGCTGTTTCGCTCCGATATAATGATAGTGTTGATTTTAGTAAATACGAGGATGGTATAAAAGAACTTTTAGATAGTTACGTTCAGGCAGACGATGCACATATTGTTGTTGAACCATTATATATTTTGGATAAAGATAAAATGCTAAACCAACTTGAAAAGCTGGGGTCAAAAAATGCAAAGGCAGATGCGATAAAAACAAGAATTGCTGCAGAAATAGACACAAAACAGTATGATGACCCTATTATGTTTTTAGAATTTTCCGACAGAATAAATGAAACACTTGAAGAATATATGACGGATAGGAACTCGGATGCTTATTATAATTCAATGGAACGAATGGCTGAAGATTTTCGGGAAGGTAGAACAGCTTACAATTATCCTGCGTCTATTGAAAACGACAACGACGCAAAATCATTTTATGGAGCAATGAGTAAAGTTTTGAAAAACAAAAAAGAAATAGAAACAAATATTGAGATGGAAGAAAAACTTGCTACTTTGTCAATTAAGGTCAAAGAAACAGTTGTTACTAATGCAAAACGTGATTGGCGGGATAATGTTATTGTGAATCGAAAAATAGTTAGCGAATTGGATGATGTTATTTTTGACTTCATCGATGAAAACGGTATTAAAATGTCAGTTGATATGATTGACTTGTTGTTAGATGAGTTTATGATGGTTGCTAAAAAGAGGTTTTAAGATGGAAAAAATAATGTTGGTGCTTCCACAAAGTAGTGGAGAAATTGGAATTGATATATCACGAAAAAAAATGAAAAATGCGAGATTAAAAGTTTTTCCAAATGGTGAGGTAGTAATATCAGTTCCTCATGATGTTTCTTTGGAATGGATAAATAAATATCTGAAAGACAAAAGCGGATGGGTTCAGAAAAAACTTGACTCATTTAAAAAAACAGTAGGCATAGAGGCTATAAGATATATAAAAAGCGGAATTTCCACAAAATTTTTTGGTAGACAAGTTATAATTATTGTAAAAAAATCAAAGAAAAAGCAAGTATATCGGGACGAAGACATCATATATATTCATACACCAGATAAGAAGAATGAAAATATAATGAATAAACAATTAGAAAAATGGATAAGGGGAAAGTCTAAAATAGTTTATGAAAAAATAGTCGATAGGTTATTCCCTATTATTGAAAAATATGGCTTTGAACGTCCTGGAATTCATATAAGAAAGATGAAAACACGTTGGGGGAGCAGCAATAAAGAAAAGGGGCGTATCACGTTGAATTTTTATTTGTATAAAGCCTTAACGCCTTGTATTGAATATATTGTCCTGCATGAACTTGTACATTGTTTATATCCTAAACACAATAAAGAGTTTTATAATTTTTTAAGTATTTATATGCCAGATTGGAAAGAAAGAAAAAAAATCCTTGATTATGAGGTAGTGCAGGGGATATAAAAAATAAAAGAAAACAGAATTTATAATTTTACATAGATTATTAAATCTTTTTACTCTCTAATAAGTTGTTTTCCTTATATTATATTATATTGGGTTTTTATAAAAAGGAGAAAAAATATGATCACGAAAAATGTTAAAGAAATAACCGAAGATGATTTGCAAGAATTGATAGATAATTCAGTATCGGAAAAAAAGACATTAGAATATAAACAATCTTTGCCGGGTAATTCAAATGCCGATCGAAAAGAATTTTTAGCTGATATTTCTTCTTTTTCAAATGCTAGTGGTGGTGATTTGATATATGGAATAATGGAAGATAGAAATAAGGGAATTCCCAAAAAATTAGAAGGACTAACTGTTGAAAATGCTGATCAGGTAATTACTAGATTAGAAAACATGATTAGGGATGGAATAAAACCAAGAATATCAGGAATAGTCATTCAGCCTATTAAAGTTTTAAAATCAAAAATTGCTTTATTAATTAGAATTCCTAGAAGCTGGAATAGTCCTCACCGTGTAACCTTTAAAGGTCATGATAAGTTTTATATAAGAAGTACTAACGGAAAATACCCAATGGATGTTGCAGAATTAAGGAATGCCTTTAATTTATCTGAAACGATAATAGAAAGAATTAGAAGATTCAGAGAAGATCGAATATCAAGGATTTTTGCTAATGAAACCCCTGTGCTCTTTTATGATAATGCCAAAATAGCGCTTCACCTTATACCAATTATTTCATTTAATCCTGCTCAAAGATACGAGATAAATAAAATAACTTCTCATCCTAAAAAATTAGAACCAATAAGTCATGCTGGATTTAATAATAGATATAATCTCGATGGATTTTTAACTTATTCTGGAGTTAGGGATGGAAAATCATATTCTTATGTTCAGCTTTTTAAGACTGGGATTATTGAGGCTGTAGAAGGGAAATATCTTAATCCTCGTTATAATAATGGAAATTTAGAAATTCGTGGTACAGCTTATGAAATTCAGTTGATAAAATCATTATCTATTTATCTTTCTGCATTAAAAGAATTACATGTTGAATTACCGATTTTTATTTTCTTAACTCTCGTTGGAGTTAAGGGATATTTCATGTCTGTCGGTCAAAGGATGTTTAAAACTAGAGGAGAATATGAGATTGATAGAGATATTCTATCACTTCCGGAAGTTATTATTGAAAATTACGATACTGCACCAGAGGTAATTTTAAAGCCTTGTTTTGACGCTTTATGGAATGCTTGTGGTTTTCCAAAATCACCCAATTACGATAACGCTGGGAAGAGGATAGAAAGTAAAAGTAATTAGAAAGACATACAATATTAAAATTATTAAAATAAATTAATTTACTATATGAGATCTAAGTAAAAATCTTTAAAAGGATAGGAATAATGATATATGCCTGAATATAATTTCTTAAATCTATCACCGTTTGATTTTGAGAATTTAACAAGAGATGTTTTGCAAGAACACTACGATATCAATCTTGAATCATTTACAACTGGAAGAGACAAAGGCATTGATTTAAGATACTCCAAAAACAGCAAGAATATTTTAATAGTTCAATGCAAGAGTTATAATAATTATAACTCTTTAAAATCAAATTTAAAGAAAGAATACCAGAAAACAAAAACTTTAAATCCTCAAAAATACATTTTATCAACATCCGTGGGGTTAACACCTCTTAACAAAGATGAAATAATTAAAATCTTTAATGGATACATAAAAAGCCCTTCAGATATTTTTGGCAAGGATGATTTAAATAATTTACTTGGTCAGTATCCAGAAATTGAAAAAAAACATTTTAAACTTTGGCTTTCCAGCACTAATATACTTCAAAAACTATTACATAATGATATCATCAGTCGCTCTGAGTTTGAGGAAGAAAAAATTCGCAAAGAGATTAATATATACGTACAAAACGATAGTTTTTATGATGCGATTAATATATTGGATCATCATAACTATGTTCTCATCTCTGGAATTCCCGGAATAGGTAAAACAACTTTAGCAAGAATATTAATCTTCAATTATTTATTAAAAGATTATGAATTGGTAGTAGTTTCTTCAGATATAAATGAAGCAGAGTCATTATACGAGAGAGGGAAAAAACAGCTATTTTACTATGACGATTTTTTAGGAAGTAATTTTCTTGAAGAAAGACTAAAGAAAAATGAAGATCGAAGACTTATTAGATTTATTGAGAGAATAAAGAACAGTTCAAATAAAAAGCTCATCATGACTACGAGAGAGTATATTTTAAATCAAGCAAAATTAAAGTATGAAAAATTTGCAGATTTAAATTTGGAAATTACTAAATGTATTATAGATTTAGAAAAGTATTCAAAATTAATTCGAGCAGAGATACTTTATAATCATCTTTTCTATTCAAACTTACCACCTGGATATATCCATGTACTCTTAATTGACAAGAGTTATTTGAAAATAATTGACCATCCGAACTATAATCCCCGAATCATTGAAATTATGACTGATAAGGATGGAATGGGTTGCATTTCAGAACGAGGGTTTTTTGACTTTTTTATTAAAAATTTGAACAATCCAATTAATATTTGGAAACATTCTTTTGAAAATCAGATTTCAAAATCTTCACGATATCTCTTATATGTTATGCTGGTTTCTAATGATCAAATATTTGAGAATGATTTAGAAAAATCTTTTTGGAAGCTTTACAAAAATGAATCAAATAAATTAAATTTCGAAATTAATCGAGAGGATTTTGTTAATTCGCTGAAGGAGTTAGAAAATACCTTTATAAAAATATCAAAAGTTCAGAGTGATAGAAGTTATGGTTTAGAGAAGAAAAATAAAACTAAAAATCTAATCCAATTTCAAAACCCATCTATTAGAGATTTTTTAATTAATAAAGTCAGAAATAGCATAACTCTAGTTAGTTCACTTATTGATAGCGCAATATATTTAAACCAACTATTTGATATTTATAGAATTTATTCCGAAAATAAGTCTTACAAGATCCTATTAAATGATGATTCAGTTTTCAAGCTGTTAAATAATATTATTCAAAAATTTGATAATTTGGAAAGCATTAAAATGCACAGATATTACGAAAATGGGAATAAATATTATTGGGAAGCAGAAAAATTATCGAATATTCAAAAATTATATGATTTAGCTTCTTTTTTTAATCTCAAAGAATATCCCAAAATTGCAAAATTTATAATTACTAGACTTTCACAACTTGAAAACGAGAATAGCATAAAGTATTTTGATGAAAATATCTTATTAGATATTCTTGTTATTTTGAAAAAATATTGTAATTTCAAATATAAAAAATATATCGAGAAATATTTTATTTCCATAGAAAATATGGATGATATTAGTAATTTAATAAAAATAAAAAATAATTTCCCAAAAATATTTAAAAAGCTCTTTAATGAGGATAGAGATATTGAAGAAATTAAAGAGAAAATCATCGAAGTTGTAAATAATGAATTTGACACTGTTTGTAACAGAGAGGAAATTGATTTTGGTGTGGTAGAAGAATTAAAATCCAATTTAGAGGAATTTGAAGAAAACTTGGAAATCGATTTTGATTTTCAAGACTTAATAATCAATTTGGAAAATATAATGGCAGAGGACCCTAGTAATTATGATCCTGGCGATTATTTGGAGGACGAATACCCAAGAAATTATTCTCATAATAATGAGGAAAAAATTATTGAAGATATGTTCGATAGTTTAAATGAATAAAAATAATTATAAAGAGTAAAATATTCATCAAAATCCTAATTTTAAAACCCACGTAGTGTACCAGAAAATCAAGAGAATAATTATATTATACTTTTATTTGTTTTGACATATCCATTGAGAATCTCCCTATAATTATGATCAAAGTATAAGATAAATTTTATATAAGAAAAGGGGATGAAGTTTAAATGAAGTGGATTAGTATCTTGCTTATTCTAAGTAGCATTATATGGACTACTTGGCGGATAACTACACATGATAATCATAAAGGAGCTTTATTTTTCCTCTGTTTAATTGCTGTATTTGTTGGGCTTGTGTTATTTTTTCAAGATCGTGTTACTGAACTTACTGTCAAAGGTGTTGGTACGATTAAAGCAGTAACTCAGCAAATACAGTCAGATGCTAAAGCAGTTGCAGAACTGAAAGAGCGCGTTGAGAATCAGAGTGCCACAGTCGATTTAATTGCAAAAGAGGCCTCCAAGGCAAAAACAATCTCCGAAGAAGTTGCGGGAAAAAACAAACTTGCTGAAGAGAAGCTGGATACACTTAACAAAGCTATTGCGAAGGTTAATGATACGATTACTGACATAGATGCTGAAACGGAATTTATTAAGACCGTAATAGCTGCCCAAAATGATGACCGTGAAGCTTTTGATAAGCTGAAGAAGTGGGCTGAAGAAAAGGACCATCGATTCTCGTCAAGAGCTTTACAAGCTTGGAACAATATTTTTGAAGATCACAGCAAGCCATTTTATTTTTCTGGATTGAAGATGCCATGGATTGAGGGTTTCGACCCGTTGAAACTTTCTTTGCCGGAATTATCTCAACAATATAAATTAATACCTGGTCAATTTAAAACTGCACTACTAGAATATATCTGGAAACGGGATGATATCCTTAAAATCGATCGTCTCGATTTCATGATGGAGATAATGAAGAATGATTCAAGTCTGACTGCAGTTGAATACGCTGGACGACACTTCGTCTCTGGGACTGGACAAAATATTAAGCCCTTGGCTGTAGAGTATCTCTCCAATTGGTGGGGAAATCATAGGAAAGAATTCGAGTAAAATTAAATCAAACTATTATCTTGGAAATAAATAGGGACACATCCCATTTTCTTCTAGTGTGACAAAGAACCGTCCCCTGTCACAGAGTAATTTCTTAATAAAGGTAATATGTTCAGGTTTAATTATATGGCATAAGTATATTTTAAGTAAGATAATCATAAAATTTATATTAAATGCTGATACCCGGTTTCAAAGAAGCCAAAAAAATGTAAATGTCTAATAAAGGAATTAAAAAATGGTAAATAAATTTGAGTATGATGTGGCTTTAAGTTTTGCTGGTGAGGATAGAGTATATGTAGAAAAAGTAGCTAAATATTTGAAGGAAAAAGGTATTGAGGTTTTTTATGACGATTATGAGAAAACTAAGCTATGGGGTAAAGATTTATATGTTCATCTAGATGAAGTTTATCAGAAGAAGGCGAGATATTGCGTTATGTTTCTTTCCTGTTATTATGCTGAAAAACTTTGGACAAACCACGAAAGGATAAGTGCGCAGGCAAGAGCTTTTACGGAAAAAGGAGAATATATTTTACCTGCCAGATTTGATAATACAGAAATCCCCGGTATTCCTCCAACAATAGGTTATATTGATTTACATTCTTTAGAACCTGAGGAGTTTGGTAAATCAATAATAGAAAAATTGAAAAAAGGCACTACTAATATATCCAGAAAATCAGAAGTTTTTCGAAAACCAAAAGTATCTAAAATAAAATCATTCAATCCTTATGAGGAAACACAAAATATTTTAAATTTTATTCCAACTGAGATTAAGAAAAGATGTGATTCTTTATCTGAACAGGGAGTATCTTGTTCGGTTTTTAACCGAGATAGTAGAACGTGTATCCGTATACTATTAAATGGTGAGACAAAATACTCTTTGGATATGGGAATTGGGGGTATCGGAGGCGATGACTCTATTGGCTTTTATGGAGTTGAAGGTAAAATATTATCTCCTTCTTCTGGTTCTTTTAATGCTTGGGCAAATATAAAATGGAGTCAAGAAAAAGACGATGTAGTGATAATATTTAATGATATTAGTTTATTAGATTCATTCGATACCGGGGAAAAAGAATATACAAAAAAAGAATTTTTAAAAGTATTATGGAATAAAATTTGCGATGTGCTTGAGGAAAAATAAAAAATATTTATAGACAATGCAGAGACCGCTTAAGGTTGATTAATAATTCTGTAACTTTTTCTAGTTTTTATAAGAAGCTAAGGGGCAATAATTAAAAATAACCGGCAAATAAGATAAATTACGATGATTTGGTAATGTATTAGTAAAACCTAAAATTATTCATAATATAAAGGAGGTTTATATGGGTGTATTAATGCATTCATTTTTTTCTTTACCAATTTATAAAAGCGATTATAAAAAATATTATGAGGATTACGAGGAAGATTTAAAAAAAAGAAAAATACATTTCGGTACTCTATGCGGAACCCCTTTTGATGAATTAAATAAAGATTTAAAAAATTCTATGGAGCAAAGATGGTATTGGCCACCATGGAAATTTAATGATGTAGTTGGTTATCTAAATATTGGAATGGACGGAGGTAACTGCTTAACAGCAGATATATTTTTAAGAAGAAAATACTTCCCAAGAAAACATTATTGGAGAAATGGCGGTTTTTCTACTTTAGAAAATCAACATATTTTGTACGCAGTAGAAATTGAAAAAATAGAGATAAAAGTTGGTAATAATCAATCTTATATTGATGCCCTGAATATTGTTATTGAGAGAGCCAAATCATTTTTTAAAAAAAGAAGAAAGAAACATTATATATGGATTCCAATATATTCTTTTGAGTGTTTTGACTTTGTGAGTGCTTATAAAGAACTAAAAAAATATAAATGTGCAATTTAATTTTAAATGTTTATCAGTCTTATTTTAGGTAAAATTAATTGGTATTTTGCCATAATTAGTTAGATTTTTGGGTTTAGCTTTTGATATTGGGCATTTCAAATTTTTTATAAACGGTGTCTAATGTTAAGGACCGATCCTTCATTTATCTACCTAAAAGCTTATACAAAATTTGTTAGGGAAGTCTTTGTTCAATCATAGAAGGAATCGTATATTCACATTCTATTTTTTTAGTGGGGGAGGTGTAAAAAATATGATTGAAATTCAAATTGCTGGAAGTAAAAAAAGTATAGACGAAGATTATGAAAGTTGGGTAAATCAACAAATAAACAACCGGCGTAAAGAAGGGCTAATTATTTGTGTTTGCGTTTTTATTAAGGAAGATCATTTAAATTTAATATTATCTTCACCCGAATGTCCGTCTAGAGGGAGCCGTCCTCCGCGTACAGAAAAAGAAAAAGTTATTGTAGAACTTTGGGATAAACGTGGACTTAATACAAGTGATTTTCATGGGGGTAATCTTGTAGCATTTTTAAAGCAGGTTCGTAGATATTTATAATATTTTTTGTATTATGGCAGATGAGCTTTGGTGCGTTATTATTGTACTTTCATCATATTTTAATAAACTACAATATGTCAAATATCATGACCAGAATCAATTGTTTAAACAGGATTGGTTTTAATTATTGTAAAAGTTTATTTTTAAATAAATAAGTAGTAAAGGTAGAGAGTTTAGGGCACAACGCGATGCGGAGCAGAAAGATGGCGATCACCATTTTTATGTTTTTAAAAAATTTAAAAGAGGTGTTGCTATGATTAAAAAAGTGCTTTGTACTGCCGGTATTCATATTGATACCGCCCTGGCCACATTAGGGTGGCTATCGTTTTTTGTTTCGTTCCTAATTAATGGAAATGGTAAACTAAAATGCACCTAGGGTGGAAAATAAAAATGCACCTTTTAAAAGAAGCAGTTCTTTACTATAGTATGAA
>CAZWFH010000015.1:0-17935 GCA_964632105.1 uncultured Atribacterota bacterium | reverse complement strand
AAAAGAAATAACTTTATTTAAAAAGATAAAACTCAGAGATTTAACCATATTTTACCGACAATTTGCCACTATGGTAAATGCTGGTTTAACTTTAGTAAGTTCGTTAGATATTTTAATTGAGCAAGTAGAAAACAAAGCATTATCGGAAGTTATAAAATTAGTTAAATCTGATGTGGAAGCAGGTTCTACCTTAGCTAATGCCCTGGCAAAACAGCCACTAATATTTACTGAATTAAATATTAGTATGATTAGAGCGGGGGAGATTGGGGGAGTATTAGACGAAATTTTAAATAAAATGGCAGATTTAATGGAGAAAGAATTTTCCCTCCGACAGAAAATAAAGTCGGCTATGGCTTACCCTTCCTTTGTTGGTGGGGCTGCAGTAATAATGGCAATCTTTATGTTAACTTTTATTTTACCCCAATTTGTCGGAGTATTTGCCCAATTTGGTGGGGAACTTCCTGCTCTTACTAATGTCCTTGTAGTAGCAACTAAATTATTTAATAAATATTGGTATCTATTTTTTGTTGCTTTCGCAGCATTAATTTTTGCTTTTTTAGCTTATATAAAGACACCGGATGGTAAGATTAATTTTGATAAATTTAAGTTAAGTGCCCCTATCTTTGGTGAGCTTAATAGAAAAAGTGCTGTTTCGAGATTTACGAGAATTCTTGGAACTTTAATTAAAAGTGGAGTTCCCATTTTGGAAGCACTGAAAGTATCTTCCAATGCAATAGGAAATTTGGTGATATCAGAAGCAGTTATTAATGCAAAAACAAAGATAAAAGAAGGACAGAGTATCTCTAGCCCTCTGGCTGCAAGTGGAGTATTTCCACCTATGGTTACTCAGATGATTATGGTTGGGGAAGAGAGTGGAGAATTAGAAGAAATGTTAATTAATGTAGCAAAATTTTATGATGAAGAAGTGGATAGGTCAGTAGAAAGATTAACCTCAATTATCGAGCCACTTATGATGGCATTTATCGCTTTAACCGTTGGCGTTATGATAATCGCTATGTATCTGCCAATATTCAATATGGTAAACCTAATCAAATAAAAATATAATATAAAATGTAATTGCGAGGGTAGCACTCAAATAATATTGAGTACTACCCGTGGCAATCTCATAAATAAATGGTGATAAATATGAGCAATCAAAGAACACTTGTATTATTAGAACCCCCCGTTAGGGACTTAATAAAACAAATGGCAAAAGAAAAAGGAATTTCAATTTCCAGTCTATGCAGAGATTTAATTTGTGAAGGATTAGAAATTTTTGAGGATAGATATTTTGATAGAATTGCATCTGAAAGGGAAGACACATTTAATTGGGAACATAGTTTAACTCACGAAGAAGTATGGGACAAAAAGGAAAATTGAATATAAAATACCATCCTAAAGTAAAAAACGAAGATATTCCAAGATTGGGTTCTAATATTACTGTAAGAATAGAAAATGCTATTAGAAATCGTTTAATGGTTAATCCGATAAAATATGGATTTTATCTTCGTGGAACTTTAGGTAGTTATAGAAAACTGCGAGTAGGGGATTGGCGAATTATTTATAGAATAGTTAATAAAGAAATTAGAATAATTGCTATTGGTAATAGAAAAGATGTATACAAATTTGCCAATACCAGAAAATAAAATGAATTCCTACTTTCGCAGCAATCTCAGATAGGGCAGACATCTTTCCTGTCTACTAAAATGTAGGGGTTCGATTCATCGAACCCGTAAGGACCACTATTATGACCGTAACAGCTAACAATCAAAAAATAAGCGATGATCAAATTACAGAATACCAACCTCTGGTAAAAAGTATCGCTTATAAATTTATAAATTCTGGCGAACCATTGGAAGATTTAGAGCAAGTTGGTTACATCGGCTTAATTAATGCCATAAATCTTTACAATCAAAACCGGGGAATAAAATTTATTACCTATGCTACCTGGCTTATCTCCGGTGAAATCCGTCATTATATTAGAGACAAGCACCAGGTAATAAAAATTCCCGGCTGGATGATGAAATTAAATAAAAAAATAGACGAATTTATAATTTCCTATAAAAAGAAAAATAATCGATTTCCTTCACTTTCTGAAATATCTGAAAAATTTAACCTCACCGAAGAAGGTATAAAAGAAATCCTAAAAGCTCGGGGTGCAGTTCAAATAGTTTCCCTTGACCAGGAACATAGAAAATATAGTTCTGGCAGCTATCCTAATATAGAAAAAATAAGAAGTAAAAGTTACGAAACATTTAAGCTGCCGATAGAAGATATTATTACTTTAAAAACCGCTTTTAGCAAATTAAAAAAATTACAACAAAAAGTAATCTATTATATTTTTGAAAAAGATTTAACTCAAATTAAAACAGCTCGTAAACTGGGTATATCTCAAAGACAAGTTTCTCGAATAAAAGATTCTGCCCTCAAAGAATTAAAAGAAGATATCGAAAGAGATTAAAGGGCGTAGGGAGCATTACTGTGGAATTAGATATACATAAAGAAGTTACTAACGAACAGATTTTAAAATTCAAGCCTTTGGTAAAAAATATTGCCTACAAATTTAAAAATTCCGGTGAACCATTAGAAGATTTAGAACAGCTGGGATATATTGGTCTAATTAATGCTTTAAATCTTTATAATCAACAAAGAAAAGTGAAATTTGAAACCTATGCTTCCTGGTTTATCTCCGGAGAAATCAGGCATTATATTAGAGATAAACACCAGGCAATTAGAATTCCTCACTGGATAACTGAGCTGAATAGCAAAATAGATGAATTTATAGTAGAATATAAAGAAGAAACTAAACAAATTCCTACTCTTAAAAAAATTGCCAAAAAATTTAACCTTACGGAAGAAGGGGTTAAAGAGGTATTAAAAGCAAGAGATGTAGTCCATGTGGTTTCTATTGACCAGGATAATCGTAATTATGATTGCAATGAATATCCTGTATTAGAAAAAATAAAGAATGACCACTATAAAAACTTTCAGCTGCCAATAGAAGATTTAATTGCCTTAGAGCTTGCTTTAAATAAGCTAAAAAATTTACAGCGTAAAGTTGTTAACTATATTTTCATCAAAGATTTAACTCAAACAAAAACAGCCAGAAAATTAGCTATTTCTCAAAGGCAGGTTTCTCGGATAAAAAACGAAGCCTTAAAAACATTAAAAGAAGAATTAGAAAATACGGGTTCGTAGGACAGGCGTCTCGCCTGTCTACTAAAAATTAGGGGCTTGATTCATCAAGCCCGTAAGGAGCTCAATGAAATGCTCAAAAAGAAAGCTGTAGTAAAATACCAAAATAGTGAAATTATAAAAGGCTGGATCGAAGATTTTCGACCCGATCGAAAAGCATTTATCTTATTCCCTCTTATTGAATATAGCGAAGAAGAGAGAATGGAAATTAATTTTAATTCTCTAAAAGCAGTATTTTTTGTAAAAGATTTTATCGGAGATAAAAATTATAAAAAAGTTAGAACTTTTGATGTTGACTTTAAAATAACTCCCAGCCAACGGAAATTAATTGTAAATTTTGTAGATGGTGAACATTTATATGGAACGAGTCATAGTTATGGTAAATACAAAGTAGGTTTTTTTGTATACCCTATCGACCCAAAGGATAATAGTAATAGAATCTTTGTAGTCCATTCAGCAGTAGAAAGCGTCCGTCTAATGAAAATAGAAATTTAAAATTCAGAAAGGAGCATACCAGTGATGTCAAACAAACTTGTAGTAAAATTTAAAGATGGTAAAATCCGAAAAGGTTGGTCAACTGATTTTAAGCCCAATGCAGATATATTTCACTTACATTCTATTGAAGAAGATGGTAATGAAATTTTAGAAATAGAGATATCTTCCCTTAAAGCGGTATTTTTTGTAAAAGATTTTATCGGAGATAAGAATTATAAAAAAGTTAGAACTTTTGAGGGACGACCCAAAGGAACGCCCAGTGAACGCAAAATAATAATAATATTTAAGGACGGTGAAAATTTCTATGGTACTACCCATAGTTATAACCCGGAACGTAAAGGATTTTTTGCCTATCCTATAGACCCTAAGGATAATAATGATAGAGTTTTTGTAGTAGCTCCGGCAATAGAGAGTGTTAAATTACAAAAATTCAATAGCGAAGACTTTCAAATACACGTCTACGAAACTATATAACCTTTCCGCCATTCCCGCTTCTTCTTCTATCATCCCGTGAAAACGGGAATCTATCCTTTCCTAAATTTCCTCCCCCTTGATGGGGGAGGATTAAGGTGGGGGTGAAATATTCCCTTCTTTTTTTCCTGCGTTTTTCTTACTAAATACTAAATACTGACGACTAACGACTATTTTGACTGTTAGACAGGTAATATCTTAAGTTAGTGTAAACTTTAGTGGGGTAGTTAGATAAAAAAGTTATGCTTACGTTTTTTTCTACTTTCCCTTAGTTTATTTTCTTTATTTTTCTTAACGCGATACGCGATACGCGATACTCGATACTGATATATCGTCACATAAATTGGTAAATTAACTAAAGAACTGATAAAATAATAAATGAATAATATATCTATCTTAACAAAGCAAAGCAATAGGAGGCAAAGATTATGTTTCAAGATAATTTATCAAAAAGAATAGAAATAAATCCCAAGATAATGTTAGGTAAACCGGTTATTAAGGGAACAAGAATTCCGGTAGAAATAATATTGCGAAAACTTTCCCAAAATATTTCTATTGATAAAATTCTCCAAGATTATCCACACCTTAATCGTAAAGATATTCAAGCTGCCTTAGAATATGCTGCAGAATCAGTTCATGGAGAAGAAGTTCATTTGCTAAGAGCGGTAAAGTGAATTATGAAATTTCTTATAGATGAAAGTGTAGAAAAGCCAATTGTAGACTGGCTAAGAGTTCAAAAATATGATGTAATGTATGTTGCAGAAAGCTCTTCAGGGATAACTGATGAAGAAGTTATCAAGGTTGCTAATAGTGAAAATAGAATTCTTATAACCAACGATAAAGATTTTGGTGAATTGATTTTTCGTCAAGGTAGAATAACACAGGGGATACTACTTATACGTGCTGTAAATGAAGAATCTTCAAATAAACTTAGGTTAGTAAAAGAGGTATTAGAAAAAGCAAAGAAAAAGTTAGAAGGGAATTTTATGGTAGTTAATGAGGTGGGAATTAGAATAAGAAAAATTTATCAAAAAAACTAAAGGACAGGGTGGCACTCAAGTAATATTGAGTTCCACCCTGTTTACTAAAATGTAGGGGTTCGATTCATCGAACCCGCATATTTCTTATGCTTGCCCCATGAAGCCTTGCTTCAATGGGGTCATTCCCGCTCCTTCTTCTGTCATTCCCATGGAAATGGGAATCCATACTTATATTATAATTACCATTAAACCGTAGGACAGGCGTCTCGCCTGTCTATTTTTTTATTTTTATTCCCTCTAATCGGCCAATCGGTAAATTATTTAATTGGGAAATTGGAGAATTGGTAAATCGGTGAATTGTTATATTGGTCAATTGGCTAATCGATAAATAGGCGAATTAAAAAATTGATAATTTTTTATTCTCTTGTCTAAAAACTATCAAATTTAGGAATAATATAAATATAGAATAATTTGCTATAAAGATAGCAAAAAAGGAGGAAATAATAAATGTTATATTTAAGAAAAAGAAATAAGGGTTTTACCATAATCGAGTTAATGATCGTAGTAGCTATTATCGGCACATTAGCATTGTTAGGATTAAGACTGTACACTGGTCAACAAGAAAAGGCCAAAAATGCCATTGTTAAAGCTAATTGTGGAACCATTCAAACTGTAATTCAAGCTAATATAGTAGATATTGATTATAATCAAAGCAACGCTAATGACCGGGTTACTGCTGCTATTAATGATATAACCAATGCTGCAGGATGCAGAAATCCATATACCAAAGCTACGGAAAATATTGGCGTTATTTATAATGACCGTGTTGGGTTTAGTGATCATGGAAGAAATCAAAGAGGTATGGTTGCCATAGCTTCCCCTTCTCAAGATTATTTTATAATTCAAGGTTTAGATAAAGATGGTCATCTTTTTGGAGAGGTATTTACTGCTCAATATTAAACGGTTGGTCGGTAAAACAGAATAACTGATAAACAAACAAAAATAAAAAAATATAAATATTTTTTTAAAATTGTCTAAAAAGTGTCAAATTTGGGAATAATATAGATAGAAAAGAATAAAGCTAACAAATATAAAAAGTTGAAAATGGCAAACTATTCGAAAGGATGGGGCGCAAAGTTATGGGTCTGAAGCAATCTCATACAATGCTATGACTGCCAAGCTACCGACTTTTATTTTATCTAAATTCTATAAGGAAAAAATAACCTCCTGGTGGGAGGGTAATAAAAGGAAGTGATTGATTCCAGAATAATAAGAAAAGTTGAAAAAGGTAAACTATCCGAAAGGATGGGGCGCAAAGTTTTGGTCTAAAACATTGTCATTGCGAAAATTGTCATTGCGAGCCTACTACAAGTAGGCGAAGCAATCTCGTATTACCTTAAACAATGTTATGATTGCTAAACTGCCGATTTTTTAAATGTAATTTTAATTATAAATTGAATGACTGGTAAACTAGCCAACAGGTCAAGTAGTCAATTGAATAATCTTATATCTTTCATCTTGTAACTTGAATTTAAAAACTAACGACTAACGACTATTCACTAACGACTAATTTAAGCGGTAGACCGGAAGACTGGTCGACTAATTAAAAAAAGGAGGAATTTTAATATGTTATGGTTAAGAAAAAGTAAGAAAGGTTTTACCTTGATTGAATTGATGGTCGTTGTAGCCATCATCGGTGTACTGGCACTCTTAGGATTAAGAATGTATTCCGGTCAGCAGGTAAAAGCAAAAAATGCTATCATAAAAGCAAATGCCGGAACCATTCAAACTCTAATTCAGGCAGAATTAGCTGATGCTACCGTTACAAGTGTTAAGGCAATGTGGAATGATGATACTTCTAACGGTTTAGTTCAAAGATCTGGAATTTTTAATCCTGTGACTGGGGCGATGCAAGCTTCTTCACCGGAGGCTCATTCTGTATCTGATGCTGATGTTGATCCAGGTTTAATATGGGTAAGTGAGGCTAGTGGAGTTTTCTCTATCAATGGAAACAATGCTTCTAATGACGGTAACGTTTATGGAACTAGTTTAACTGCACGAAAATAACAATTTAATCAAAGAAAAATAAATTATGGCTCCATTTGTAATATTCAAGTGGAGCCATAATTTTTTTTAATAGGGAATATATAATGAAAAAATATATAGCAGAAAATAAAGATTTTTATAAAAAAGCAATACTGATAAGTTTAAAACTATTAATCATATTTACCCCCCTGGCAGTATATAAATATGTAGATTATTTTCGGGATAATCAAGAAGCCTGGTTAAAGCTATTTGTGATAATTGCCTTAACTCTATGGGTTTTAAAATATTTTAATGAAGAAAAAAACCTTTGGATTAAGAGTAGGTTAAATTTGCCGTTTTACTTATTTATTCTGATTATGAGCATATCTTTAATGGAAAGTAAATTTTTGATAATAAGCTTGCGGGATTATGTGATTTTTTTATCTTATTTTCTTATATATTTTTTGCTAATAAATAATATTGAGAATGAACAAGAATTTAATTCTTTCATCAAGCTATTTTTTGTAATATCATTTTTTATATCTATCTACACTATTATTCAGTACTATGGTTTAGACCCTTATTTAAGAGAACTTGGAGGCCTTACTTCTACCATTGGCCAAAAAAATTGGATTTCCAATTATTTAGCTTTAATTTTTCCCATAATATTTTCTTCCTTTTTACTGGAGGAAATAAAGAAAAATAAGATATTATTATTTTTATTGTTATCTATTATTTACACTAACTTAATGATCTGCCAGAGCAGAGGTATATGGATTAGTATCAGCCTTACTTTGATATTTGCAATTTATATGGTTATTAAATTTAATATTTTCCAAATATTTAAGAAGAATAAAAAATGGTTAATTATATTATTATCTGTTTTTTTAATTATTACCATTATATACTCAACTGATAATCCTTTAAATAAAAGTCTTTTAACTCTCCCTCAAAGAGCTTTATCAACTTTTGATGAAAAAGACCCTTCTATAAATACACGCTTTTTAATTTGGAAGAATACTTTACAGATGATTAAAGATAAACCTTTACTTGGTTCAGGCATAGGGACTTTTAAGATGAATTATTTAGATTACCAGGCAGAATTTTTCAAAGATAATCCTGATTATATAAAATATTACACCTTCCCCAGAGAGGCTCATAACGAATATTTGCAAATTGGCGCTGAATTGGGCTTATTAGGTTTAGGATTATTCATTACAATTATATTTATATTTTATAGTACAGTCTTAAATTTCCTAAAAAAGGAGCAAAATAGTAAGAATAGATTAGTTGGTTGGGGTCTACTTGTGGGAATTTCTTGCTTTTTGATACATAGTCTATTTACTTTTCCCTTACACGTACCGGCATTAGGTTCAACATTTTTTACAATTATAGGACTTACTGCTATTTATATAAGAAATTTTAATTTATCACAATTTAAAAAAGAGAAAATTGGAAAGAAATTTAAGAATAAGAGACCAACTTTTAAAATTGTTTGTAGTATTTTAGCTGTGATTATTATGATAATAGCAATTGATTCTTTAGTAATAAGACCTTACCTTTCAGAAGTATGTTCTTATAAAGGAAAAGACAATTTAGTTGAAGGAAATTATCAGGGAGCATTATCAAATTTCGAATATGGTGAAAAACTTGATCCTTATAATGGGAATATCCTTATTAATTTAGGTGCTACTTATTATAATTTAGGAGTATATAATAAAGTTGAAGGAATTTTAAGAAGAGCGGAAAGATATATTAAGGATAAAAATATATATTTAAATTTAGGTTTGTATTACAAAAATACTAAAAATTATAAAAAATCAGAAGAAGAATTTAAATATGCCATTTACTTATGTCCTAAATTTACTAAAGCTTATTTTAATTTAGGCCTCTTATATTTTGAAAAAGAAAATTATGATGGAACGATTGAGCAATGGGAAAAAATATTAAAAGTAGAACCAGATTTTCAGGAAATTTATGTTATTTTAGTAAATTTAGGAATGGTTTATCAGAAAAAGCAAATGCCGGATAAAGCCCTGGAATATTTTATTCAAGCTTTGCAATTAGTGCCGGAAGACAGTCCTGTTATTGAAGAGATAGAAAAAGAGATATATAATATTTATAGAAGCAATTTGGAGAACTAATTTATCCCGGTTTCTCGAGATTTATTTTCTTTATCTTTCTTAACTCGATACACAATACGCGATATTGTTTTTATTATCTTTTATTTTTCTTTTTCTTTACTTGATACTATATACTCGATACTCGATACTGTTTTTTGTTTTTTTGACAAAAATGATAACTTGTGTTATCATTAGTTAACCGAGGTTAACATTATGAGTACAAATAAGATATTAATAGGCTCAAGAATTCCTGAGTCAGTTATTACAGAATTAAGAGAATATTGTAAATCTCATGGAATCCTAATAAATCACTTTGTTTCTGAAGCAATTAAAGAAAAATTAAAAAAAGTAAAAAGAAACGCAGAAAAGGCAAAAGCAGAAAAATTATCAATGAATTAAAGGATGTGAAAAAATGTTGGTTAACAAACGCGGTATTGTTTTAATTACCTTAATAATCTGGATTATTATTATCGGAGCAGCAGTTATTTGTGGTCCTCGTCTTTATAATTGGTATGTTGAACAAAATGAAATAAGAATTATTAAATCAAATGCGGAATCGATAGAAAAAGAAATAAAATTATTGATAATAGACAAACATCCAGTACTTATCTGGAATGATATAGATAATATTATTAAATCTTTAAATATACAAAACCCCATTACCAGAGAAGCTCAAATTAAAAATGGCTGGAGCAGACCTGGGGATGTGGTGGTTTTTTTTGATGGAATTGACACCCTTACGATTGATGGTATCAGTCGTCGAGGCGAAACCCTCCATTTAAATATTGTGATTAAGAAATAAAAAAAGGTAAAGATAATGGATAATAATAGAAAAGAGTTCGACCGATGGTTTAGTCAAGCGAAACATGACTTCAAAGTAGCCCAAGATAATTTAAATTTAAAAAATTATGATTGGGTATGTTTTCAATCTCAGCAATCAACTGAAAAGGCTTTAAAAGCATTTCTTTTTCTAAAAGGTGAAAGAGGATTAATTACTCATTCAATATTTAATTTACTTAAGTTTTGCAAAAAGATAGAACCAGATTTTTCTAAATTAAGTAAGATAAAAAAATTAGATCAATATTATATTGCTGCCAGATATCCAAACGGATTACCTGATAATGTTCCCCATGAATATTATTCAAGGGAGGATGCTGAAGAATGTCTGAAATATGCTGGACAGACAATTTCATTAATAGAAAAACTAATAAAATTGTTAAAAGATTTTTAAATTTAATTATTAAAAAATTTAATCTAAAAAAAATAATTATTTTTGGTAGTTTTGCTCGAGGAGATTACCATAAAGGAAGTGATTTAGATTTAGTTATTGTAGGAGAATTTAAAGAGAGATTTATAGACCGCATGGGTAAAATAATAGAACTTAATGATTCAAATTTAGAGATTGATGCAATGGTCTATACAGAAGAAGAATTTCAAAAAATGATTAAGGAAAGACGGCCTTTTATTGAGCAAGCATTAGAAGAAGGAATTGTAGTTTATGAAAAATAAGGAATATAAATGTATTATGAGATAGAGATTGTTTTAATTTTTGTATTAGGTCTAATAGTAGGAAGTTTTAGTAATGTATGTATTTATAGAATACCTAAAAACGAATCAATAGTATATCCAGCATCTCATTGTCCCAAATGTCGTACTATAATAAAACCAATAGACAATATACCTCTATTGAGCTATATCCTACTAAAAGGCAGATGCCGTAGTTGTAAAAGTAAAATATCTATCCAATATCCTGTAGTAGAACTATTAACCGGATTAACTTATTTAATAATTTATGTGATATACGGTTTAAGTATCCAAACTTTAATTTATATAATTTTATCATCAGCTCTTATAATTATTGCTTTTATCGATTTAAACGAACAGATTATACCTGATGTAATTTCTTTACCGGGGATAGTAATAGGATTTATTATAAGTTTTTTTGTTCCTTATATTTCATTTATAAATTCAGCTTTAGGAGTAGTGGTCGGAGGAGGAATAATATTAGTTATTGGTTTGGCTGGTTCAGTGATTTTTAAGAAAGAAGCGATGGGGGGAGGAGATGTAAAACTTGCAGCGATGATTGGCGCCTTCCTGGGTTGGAGATATATTATAATTTCACTTTTTTTAGGATTTTTTTTAGGGGCATTAGCAGGAATTATCTTAATTATGGCGAAGATTAAAAAGAGAGAAGATGCTATTCCCTTTGGACCATTTATTGTATTAGGTTCTTTCATTACACTTTTATGGGGCGAAAAAATTCTTTCGTGGTATATAGGATTTTAAATAGCTCTGTCATTCCCACGAAAGTGGGAATTCAGAATTAAAAGAAGAATAATTAGAAATTAGGAGAAAATATATATGAAATTTATAGTGGTTTTGGAACCAGCCGAAGAAGGAGGATTTAATGTCTCTGTTCCTGCACTTGATGGCTGTTTTACTCAAGGTGAAAGTGAAGAAGAAGCTTTGAAGAATGCAAAAGAAGCAATACTTTGTTACTTAGAAGGAATGGAAAAAGTTGCCCTTCTTTCTTCATAATCTTGGAAAGAATATTTCAATAATAGTTCCAAATCATAAAGAAGTTAAAAAAGGCACTTTAAATTCAATACTAAAGAAAGCAAATATAAGCATTAAAGATTTAAAAGAACTGGTTTAACCAGAAATAAGCTATAAGAATCGGATGAATTTTTTATCTCGGTTCTATTAACTAAAAACTAAAAACGAAAAACCAAAAACTTTTCAGATAAGGAATAATAAACAAAAGCAGTATGATTCACAGCAATAATCGCAATAAAGGTTACACTCTTATTGAGCTAATGGTCGTAGTAGTTATGGTATCTCTATTGCTTGGTCTTTCTTTAAATGGATTATATAATTTAATACAATGGAGTAAACTAAATAGAGCGGCAGCAATTTTAAGTTCAGAATTAAAAAATACTCAATCCAGAGCATTTTACGAAGGTGTATATTATAAATTACAGTTTTGGCCGAGTTTAGATAGATATAGGATTTATAAGCAAACAGAATTAATTGATGATATAATATTAAAAGATATTGATCTATTTAATACTAATTTTACAGATAATAATTTATATTTTTATCCCAGTGGAGTTCCCAGTATGGGAGGGACAGTTACTTTGAAAAATAAAAGAGGGAAGATTCTTTATGTGATTATGACTCCGGTAACTGCTCGAGTAAGAGTAAGCCCAGACCCTCCGGCTAATTGGTGAGCCTCGCTAGTATTGCGTATTGAGTTGCTCGGGAATATATGAAAGCGTAAGTTTCAGGAAAAACTATAAATACAAAATTGCCTTTTTAACCTGAAGATTAATCGGAATGGCATTTTTGTTTTTGATTTTACTCGATACACAATACTATATACTTGATACTGATTTTTACTACATACTTGATACTCAATACTTGATACTATTTTTAATACTGATTTTGCTGTCTTTTTTGGCTAAAAAGCTAAAAAATAGGGAATATAAACAATAAAAGAAGTTAAATAGATTAACTTATAAAATAAAAAAACATATTTTTCGAATGAAAATAAATTAATAAAAAAATTATAAAATATTCTTTTACTATATAAATGTATTGTATACTTTAATTAATTATTTACTCAATATTTTACTTGTTTTTTGCTATATACTATATACTTGATACTCGATACTGTTTTTACTCGATACTCAATACTCGATACTATATACTGATTAATACCGGTGGTGATATCCATGTTAAAAATAAATAGAAAATTATCACAAAGAGGCTTTTCTCTAATTGAATTAATGGTAACGGTAGCAATTTTAGCTTTGGTTTCTTTTGGAATTTTTAAAGCTTATACTACAAGTTTTCAAGTCATGGCAGATGCCAAAGATCGTACTGTGGCAGTTAATTATGCCCGGGAAATATTAGAAAAAATTAAGAATGATCCGAATCAGTTACATATTTATTTTAACTATAATGAAACCAAGGGGAAATATAATCTGCAAGTTAATGTCACATCAGATCCAACCGATCCTAATCTTAACCGGGTTAATACTGTAGTTACCTGGAAGAATCGTGATAATAAGGATAAAAATGTAAATATGGATATACTTATATATAACCCAGCAGTATCGTCTGCACCAATTGATCCAGTGATCGACCATATTGATTTATACGCTAACCCAGAACACCCTTTAATCTGTGAGGAAATCACTATTCATGCCTATGTTAAAGATGCTGAAAATAATCTTATTAAATATGATGTAATTTTATCCTTTTTTTCAAATAAAGGCACTTTATCTGAAGAAGAAGTTTTTACTAGTAGCGGTATTGCAACAACAACTTTAAATATAGCGTATGATGATTTATTAGTAGATAATACAGTAACAGTTGTCGCAGAAGTTGCTGGGATAACTGGGGTTAAATATATTGACTATATTGTACCTGATCTTTCAATTGAAGTTGAGCCCGGTTTAATGTTAGTTTGTGATTCTGCTGATATTTGCGCAACTTTGAGTTATAAAGATGGAGGAAATGTAATTCCTCTGGGAGGTTATGAAATTGAGTTTACCACTAATAACGGAATACTAAACGGAGGAAGTGAAACGGCTACATTTACAACTGATTCAGATGGGATAGCCTGTGTTAGTCTTGATAACTGTACGTATGACCCCGTTGGAGTCACTTTAACTGCTGAATATTGCGGGTTAAGTGCCCCAAAAACGATTAATTTTACAATAATCGGTTTGACTATTGCATTAGTAGCAGATAGTCCTATTGAATATGGTGAAAAATCAACCATTACTGCTACAGTTATTTATGATAGCAGTCCCTTAACCGGAAAAACTGTGACCTTTAGCACAGATCATGGTATGTTTGTTGATTCATCTGATAACCCTACAAATTCGGTCATCACAGATGTCGATGGAAAAGCTACAATCTTCCTGACTGGAACATCAATCGGAACTACTGCCACTGTGACAGCTAGTTGTTGTGGGGCTGTTTCTAATAGTGTTGATATATATACTTCACCTCCATCTACGGGAAAGTACATTATTTTAGAAGCTAATCCTGAAACTGTAAAGGCAGGTGGAAATTCTTCCATATCGATTTCGATTATGGATTATTCAAGTGGATCGCCTGTTGTTGATGATTCTTTTAATGGCACAATTAATCTCCAAATTTCAGAAGGCGGAGGAAGTATTACAAGTCCAGTAATAACCTGGACTTTAGGAGTAGGAACAGCTACTTTTACCTCTTCTGTGGGGTTTGCAGGATCAGTTTTAATTAAAGCTACGGATCCAAATTCCGTAATCAATGATGGTTACCTGACTATTCAGGTCAACAAGGGATTTATCGTACTGAGTGCAGACTCAACTTCCTTGGTCAATGAAGAAACCGCTACGATTACAATATCGGTTAAAGACGAAATTGATGGAACTATAATAGATTATAGTGGGACTATCTATTTATCACTGCAGCCAGAAGAGGGTTCATTGACTGATACGGAAGTGGATGTGGTCAATGGTATTGGAAGTACCGATTATACCGCCCCGACTGATTGGACCGGTGACATCGTCATTAATGCTGAAGCAAGCGAGGATGATAATTTATTTACAGGTACCATAACAATTACAATTGAAGAGGAGATTATAATCCAACCAGAGGATGCTAATATTGATTTAGATAGTTATTGGTTCTCAACTTATTTATATTATGATATTCAAGTTGCTGGTAATATTGAATTAACACAAATATTTTATGATTGGACAAGAAGTGGGTGGTGGACTGCCACTTATATAGAAAAAGTATATATTCAGCCTTCTGGTGGTGGTTGGTTTACTAAAATTTACGATGGGTATTCACCTGACGGAAATACACTTACCTTAAATGCATCAAACCCTTATATTCTTGACGATACTGGAACAAATAATGGTTTATATAGAATGCAAGTAGTATTTAAAGGTGGATTTGGTTCTGTTTCTGGAGAACATATAATCATTATCTTCAATCCAAATGAGGAAAATCCAGGAAATAGAACCATTGAATTTGATATTCCCTAATCTTTTTGTAAAACAGTTCATGAATATTAATAATAACTTTAAGGTCAAATTATAATGAATTTACTAAAAATGTTATTTTTTAAAAAGAATAATAAAGGATTCTCCCTTATTGAATTGATGGTCGTCTTGGTATTATTATCAATTATCATCTTGGGTTTGGTTACTTTTTTTAGCGGTGGTGTGCGCTCTTGGATTACTGGACAATCCCAATTAAGAGCCCAGAGAGAAGCCCGAATGTCCCTGGATATGATGGTCAAAGAAATACGACTGGGAAGTTCAGTAACAAAAAATTCTGATTATTCCATTACCATTAATGTACCTTCTTTGGGATCTAACAGTGCTTATGATGTTACATTCTCATGGTCTAATATTTCAGGAGACCCATTAAACAGAACCGTTAACGGGGTAACTAATCAATTATTAGAAGATATTGAAAATATTAATTTTGATGTAGTAGGAACTAAAAAAGTAGAAATATCTGTCCAGATGGATCTTGATAACGATAATAACCCTGATATTGACTTATATACCGAAGCATTTCTAAGAAATTCCTAAAATTTAAACTCTTTATTAAAAGGAGGGATAGCGATGAATTTATTTAAATTATTGAGAAATTCAGAAAAAATAAGAATAATTAAACAAAATGGATTTGCTTTAATAGCCACCTTAATCTTTGTTTTTGTCATTTCAACTATGGGCATTGCTTTATTGTCCTTAACCAGTAATGAAGTAAAATTGTCTGTATTACAAAAAGAATCTACCGATTCCTTTTATCTGGCTGATTCTGGAGCTGAGAGAGCCATTAGCTGGTTGGAAAAGCAGGAAGGACCACCCAATACCATCCCTGCTCCTTTTGACGGATCAGTTGATATTGAAGGATTGGGCGGAGGATATTATAATATTATGATAGTTCCGGATTTTTCTACAGCTGAATTTCAAAGAGAATATGTTATTACCTGTACTGCTCATTCCGGGGATTCAGAAAGTAGACGGACTGTTGAAACAAGGGTTAAAGTAGAAAGCTTTGCTGGTTTTGCTTATTTTTCTGACATAGAAGAAATGGATAATGGAACAAAAATATGGTTTAGGACCGGAGATGTAATTGGAGGAAAACTGCATAGCAATGATTTAATTCACATTTCCGGTGAGCCTCTATTCCTGGGTAAATTAACAACATCAGAAGACCATATTGAATATATGTACGATGAGTATCGCACTGATCTAGATTATAATGATTTTCCCAATTTTGAAGATGGTTTTGCCTTATCAGCCGATCCAATTGACTTAGACGTTGTTAAAAATAGAGACATATCTGGCACAAGTGATCCCAGAAGCCTGGAAAGCATTGCCCTAGGTTCTACATTTGACGAATCAGATGTTGCCGGTACGGGAGTATATTTGCCTAATAATGGAATTACCACAAATGGTGGTATTTATATTAATGGTAATACTGAGGAAATTACCTTAGGTACGAATGACATTGGAAACTCAAAAATTACTGTGGTTCAAGGGGGGACAGGTACAGGTATTGACAAAGTAACAACAGAAATTATTATCGATGATGTCTTCCGTACCACCACGGTTACCAAATATGATGAAGATGGTGATGTAATTGAGCCAGAACCTCCTGAACTTCCTGATTATGGTGGAACTACAAATGGATTATTATATGTAAATGGTAAGGTCAAAAACTTACACGGAGATCGAAATGATGGTGGTTTAAAGGGTAGATTAACCATTGCAGCTACTGATGATATAGAAATAAGTGGTGATGTACTTTATAACAGCAGAGTAGAACAGGATCTCGACCTCAGTGATCCGAATGTCGATTTAAGTACAATTGATGACAGTCTTGGATTAGTTTCATCTCAGGATATCTATATTAAAAAACATGCTACAGGTAGCGGCTTAGATCCTGATGATATTGAAATAAATGCAATTTTAATGGCACTAGGTGAATCCTTCTACTATGATGGTTATAATACTACCCTAAAAGGAACACTAAAAACGTTTGGGGGTTTTATTCAGGTAAGAAGAGGGGCAGTCGGTATGTTTAATTCTTATTCTGGGGCTAAGGTGTATGGTTTTACCAAAGATTATCATTATGATAATCGCATGGCTAGTACTAATCCAAACATAGACAGTAGTATTCCTCCTTATTTTCCTACTACGGGCAATTATGAAAAAATATCCTGGAGGGAAATTTATTAAAATATACTATTACTTTTTAAAAAAATTAGGATATTTAAAGAAACTTAGATTGTATTATAAAAAATAATATGTTTTTTAAAATAATTATAAAAAAAAGAAGGATTTTTAAAAGTTATGTTGTATACTATAAATATAATAATGTTTTGTGAGTAATGAATTATGAAATTGCCACGAAAGGCACTCAATATTACTTGAGTGCCATCCTTGTAATGACAATAGAAGATTGCTTCGGGGCTTTGCCCCTCGCAATGGCAGAAATAAGGAGTAAGTATGTTTGCAATTGATTTTGGTGCTCGCTCTATTAAAGTAGTAAAATTACATAAAATAAGTGATGGTTATGAACTCGATAATTATGGGGCAATGCTTAGCCCTGAAAACAGTATAG
>CAZWFH010000014.1:0-18211 GCA_964632105.1 uncultured Atribacterota bacterium | reverse complement strand
TTTCTTTTTTCAATATTTACTACCTGAATTAAATTTACAAACATTAAATATTATAGGTCATTAAAATAGAAATTCAAAGTAAATAAGTTCATTTTTTATTTATTATTTCAATACTAACCTGATCCCTGATATTTCATAATTTATCAGGACATTTTTCGCGATATTCCGCGATTTATCGCAACCCGTTTTTTGCTATTTTCTATTATTTCTAACAACCTGCAACCGATTTTCAGCGCTTTATCGGTAAATACCAAGAACTATATACTAGAAAGTTTGAAATACATCTTAAAAAAAGAAGGATTTTATAATTGTTTTGTTGTATTATAAAAAGGATATAGAAAAATTAAAAAAGATTTTTTACTCCCTAATAGTGATATAATAAAATAAACATAGATGTCTGAAGTATAACAAAGAACCATCCCCTGATACGTAAGAGAATGGGATTAAGAGAAATAGCCCGGGAATTAAATGGAAAGCGCACCTACTACAAAGGGCGGCAAGTGGTATGCTGGGACCATTAAATATGTACTGGAAAATCCTCTTTATAAGGGGATAGCTCACTATAAAGACAATAAGGTTAAGAATAAAGAATTGGCTGTAGTTTAAGGCAATGTTGCTCAATAAAAAGAAAAGAGGTGCTTTGGTGAAAACTTTTAAAATTATTGGACTTTGGGCGTTAGTAATAATCCTTTGTATAACCATTTACAACTATGGAAAAATTAAATATTATTGGTATGAAGACACTGAAGATCCAGGATGGGGTCACTATATTAAAACATATCAAGGTGAAAATCTTGGCCAAAATCCCGCTTACAAGAATGGCGAAAAATATAAATATACTAGTATTGCGTATAAATTTGAAAAGGACGCAGAGCTTCGATCTATTATTATTATATCTATCATAGCTGCTTCGTTCTTTTTCTCTTTTAAAATAAATAAGTCTTAATTAAGCTTTGCTGTGTAAAAAATATCTATTTTTTATACAGTAAGTCGGGCACAAATGGCGTATCTCGCAAAATATGCCGATTTGAAAACATAAACTAAGTAGTTCGATTATTTTAAGTTATACGCAATTCGCTCGCAGGAACAGGAATAGGTGAGTGAGATGATAGGGCCAAAAGAATATATAGAAAATATAAAAACTGAACAGCTCAAATCAAATAAGGAATTTATACTGGATTCTCTTTCAGGAGCAATAGACAGATTACAAAAAGCATTTCCGCGATACGGTAGTTTTTTAATGGAATTTGTACAGAATGCCGATGATGCCAAGAGTCAATCTTTAAAAATCGAAATATTGACCGATTCTATAAGAATATTTAACGATGGAGATCCATTTTCTGAAGATGATGTAAAAAGCATTTGTAAAGTTGGGCGTTCGTCAAAAACAGCAAAAGATTACATTGGCTATTTGGGAGTCGGATTCAAAGCTGTATTTCTCATCTCTGATTGTCCAGAAATATACTCAGGAGATTTCCTTTTTAGGTTCAATAAAAACGCTTGGGATGACACCGCTCATACACCATGGCAAGTTATACCTCAATGGATAGATGACCCACACATAGAATTTTCTGATAAATATAGAACTGCATTCAATTTACCTCTTAAAGAAATAAGGTTAGTTGAAAAACTAAGGGAAGAGGTCAAACCAGAGCATTTAAGCGACAGAATATTGCTTTTTTTAAGAAATATTAAGGCGATTGAAATAACAGACTCAAATCAAGACTTAAAGAGAAAAATCATAAAATCTGAACTTTCCCAAACTTCAGATTACGAAATCTATCAAATTCAAGAACATGAAAATGATGTTTTGAAAAACGAAGATAGATGGGTGATATTTCGTTCTTCTTGTACGGTGCCAAAAGAAGTAAAAGAAGATTATGTAACGAAAGAATGGGAGAGAGAAAATGTGGATAAGAGAGAGGTATTGGTAGCATTTAAGTTAGGATACGATGACAATTTAGTGGTTGAAAGAGAAGGAACTGCACATATTGGCGTTTTCAGCTTCTTGCCTTTGAAGGAAATCCCAAGCGGTTTAAATTTCTTAATCCAAGCAGATTTTTTAACTTCTCCTGGAAGAGGGGAAATTGCTCGTAAATGTCTATGGAATAACTGGCTTGCGAACGAGATAAATAGTTTAATAATTGGCAAATGCATCCCTACATTTTTAAAACATGAGAAATGGAGAATGAACTTAACAGAAGTCTTGTATTCTCTTGAGGGTGGACATGAGTTATTTGAAGATTATATTAAAGAACCTTTAAGGGAATATCTTGAAAACAGCCCTGTTCTGATTGCAGATGATGGGTCCTCAGTAAAAGCAGAAGAATTAATCCAGATAGGAAAAGAAGTTCGGACATTATTCACAGAGGAAGATTTACAAGTGATATTTCCAAATAGGAAGGTGCTTCACGACCACTGTAAGCCACACAGTAATTTAAAGGTAAAAGGAATTCCAAAAGATATCTACTGGTTAATCAGTTCCTCTGAAGGTGAGGAATTACTTAAACGAAAAGCAGAATTAAAAGATATTGAATGGTTTAAAAAACTATTCTCTATGTTTGTAGGTAATTATACATACACATATTTTTATAACCATTACTCTCGCTACAATGTTGAACATGATAGTTTCTGGAATAGAATGCGTGATTTCTATAAACCAATCGTATTAACGGAAGATTATGGCCTAGCAAAAATCAATGAGTGCTTCATAAATTCGTGGAGGTTTAAAATCCCGGAACAGATAAAAGATAAGTTCAAGATAGTGCACCCCGATTTAATTAAAGATGAAAAATTTAAGGAATTTATCAAAAAATTGAATGAAGAAAGATACCATTATTCTCCTCCAGATACTAAAGTGATTAAAGACTTGACAGAGGATGATATAAAAAAAGCACTAAAAGAGCAAGAAGCAATTGAACTGACACCAGAAAAGTGGGGACAACTTTCAGAAACGGAAAAAGTAGATAAAATTAAACATCTAAAAAACTTATGGGAGGCGAAGTATTTATCCGTTCAGGAATACAATTTCCTTTCGCTTAAAAGCAAGACAGGAGATTGGATAAAACCGGAGAATCTTGTTTTTTCCAAAGAATATAACGCAGAACATAATATTGAAAATTTGACTGAAAGAAAATTACTTGATTTCCCTCTGAAATTTGTTAGTCCAGAATTCATAGAAGATAATATTGAAGATGAGATAAGAAGATGGCGTAAATTTTTTGAAGAGTTAGGTGTGGATAAAATCCTTGAAAGCGAAAAGAAAGCTGGTAAAGGAGAAAAAATAGTTCAACGAATAGCTGTCTTAACGGCTTTAAAATACGAGACTGAGAAAAAAATGGTTCCAAAAGAATTGGGGGAATCTGAAAAGTTAGGATATGATATAGAGTCAAAATCTGGAAGCGAAGAGAGATTCATCGAAGTAAAAGGTACAAGTGATTCTTCTTATGATATATTTCTAACTGTAAATGAATTTAGAGTCCTACGACACAAACGAGATAAATATTTCATTTATGTTGTCAGTGATGCACTTAGAACACCAATTTTACATTCTATCCAAGGTGATAAACTTCTTAAAATTGAGGATACAAAAATAATCATACCATTTAATAAGTGGAAGGATGTTGCAGATGAGGAATTTCAACCGTAATTATTCATTTTGATAATTTATATTTTGACAGAAATGGAAGAAAAGAATATTTGTCAGAAATTTATAAAACTCATGATTGGATTGATGACAATGGAAGGGAAAATCTGGGTGATTGGATTGAAAAAGCAGCGAAAGCTGCCGGAAGGTAAGTTGTATTAAATTGGCACAGTCCAGATTTTAAAAGATATAGATTTAAAAATATCAAAGAATTGTTTTCTGCCCAGAAAAAAAGGAAATCTCATACAAATAATCGCTTTAATCAATCAAAAAGGCAGAGTGGGTAAAACAACTTGCGCAATTAACATAGGAGCGGGCTTAAATAAGCTTAACAAGCGCGTATTATTGATTGGTTCTGTTATCGATGTTACAATTAACTCTTTGATGAATGTTATTGATAATAAGATGAGAGAAGGAATAATAAATTTTAAAATTTTAATTTCTTCCCCACAATCTCTTTTAGGCCATGGTCGGTTGGCCACTACTGAAATTTATCTTAATTTATCTCCGGAAGATGCTATTAGAGAATTTTTAAATAAATGGTAAGGTGCAACAACCACAATACTCTTATGATTAGGCACCTTGAGTGGTCTTTTGGCTTATATGGGCTAAAGTAAAGGCGATTTCGCATATACCTAGTTGAAATTCCGAACCTCACCTGTAAAAAGAGTTCATATAAATGTCTAAAGGATTGGGCAAAGAACTGAGAAGGAAAAGAATATCACTTACTGTAAGGGTGTATAATGGCACAAATTAAACTTAAAACAAAAATTGATGCAGATTTCATTATAGAGATGATGTCTGTATTTGAGAAATTTGAGCATCAAAATAAGAAATATCTCTCCTATTTGAATACAGAGCGAAAAGGTGATGAAGCAGTAGTCTATGAAAAAATAATCATTCCTCTATTTACTGATGTATTAAATTATGACAAGCATAAAGACTTCAATCCTCAATCCACTCTCTCTACAGGCACAATAGATAATTGGATTAAGAATCGTGAAGGTAGTCCTCTTATTGCACTTGAAGCCTTGAGAAGCAATGCCTCACAAGCAGAATTTATTGAGCATCGTCAACGCCTCCTATCAGGATATTTTGATGAACTCGGTGCTAAATACGCTGTTCTAACTAATGGCGTTGTTTTTGAGGTATGGAATAGAATAGCAGAAAAAAGCAAGGGGCTTTTTGTTAAGATTGATTTCAGAGAAATTTATACAAAATTCATTGAAAAGGGAATCAGAGCCTTCATTGATGAAGATTGGAGAAAATTATCTATTTTGATGACCTTAAAAAAGGAAAATCAATATCTTGATGTAAAATATATTTATCCTGAACCTCAGCTTGATATTTCTGAAGAATTACATTTTAATAATTTCCTCTCTGCTCTTCAGGAAAGAATGGAAGAGGTTAAGAAAGATGTGCTCGCTAAGTTTAAGTATCTTAAAGGAGAATATCAAGAGTGCTCAGAACATATTAAACAATATGAGGAACGGACATTTTTAAAAATCCGTAAACGCTACGAAAGGGCACAAAAATTTATTCAATCATTCGAAACCTGGCAAAAAACATCTTCTACCAATACTACACCAGAGGCTTTCTGTTTAGAAACAATGTATGTTTTCTTTAACCGTATCCTCCTTATCCGTATATGTGAGGATAAAGGTATTATTTCACGAAAGATATCTGATGGAGGGATAAAAAAATACATAGAATATAGAGGGTATATTAAATTTAGCCAGGTAGATTATAAAGCCCTTCTTAAAGAAGCATATCAAATAATGAACCAATTTTATCCGCATCTCTTTCAAATTGATATCTTTGATTGGTATGAAATTGATAATGATATACTCTTGCGAGTGTTATTTACTTTTAACCCTTACAATTTTAATAAAGTAAACCGCGATGTATTAGGGAAACTTTATGAGAAGTATCTCGATCGAGAGGAAAGGAAACGATTGGGAGAGTTCTACACTCCAGAAGAGGTAATAGATTACATCTTGGATGAAGTAGACTACACTCCAGAGTCAGAGATTGAAGGTACAAAGTTACTTGACCCAGCCTGCGGTTCTGGAGGTTTTTTAGTAAGAGCAACTAATATTTTTGTAGAGAAACTTAAAAACCATGGCTTTAATGCAGAGACTATCTTAAGAAAATTGCAGGAAAGTATCTATGGTTTTGATATTAATCCATTTGCCTGTCATCTTGCAGAAACAAACCTATTCTTTCAAATAATAAACCTTATTCATCAAGCCAAGAAAAATAATCCAGATTTTGTAATGGATAAATTCAATATTTACCAGACAGATTCCTTAAGAATTCCTGAAGAAAAAGTGGAGTTAAGGTTATTTCCCGGAGAAATAAGCGAGTATTTAATCGATACTGATATTGTAAAAAGGATAAAACTCAAGCAAGGTGAATTTAAAGACGGATTTGACTTTGTAGTAGGAAATCCACCATATGGGGATATTCTTGACTCAGAAAGTAAAAAAATAATCAGTAAGAAATATCCTTTTGTTGCAGATTATGAAATTTCTGAATACTTTATTGCTTTAGGCATGGAATTGTTAAAAGATAAAAGTCATTTGGGCTATATTGTCCCAAATACTCTTATACTAAATGTAAATGCTAATAAATTTAGGCAGCACCTGTTAGACAGTTCTTGTGTCTCTCAAATAGTAGATCTCTCAAAAATTAGTGTTTTTCTGGATCCCAAGGTTAGAAATATCATTTTATTGTTAAGAATAGAGACGAATGCCATGACAAGAAACGAGTCTGAGGTTAAAGCTCTTTTCTGTGAGGGATTCAAAAAAACACTCATTAGTGGCTAAACTTCGAAATACGAGAAAATTATCGGTACTCAAGGATAACGATAAAGAATGGTTGTACCTGTTTAGATTTAAAGCAAATACAGCGAATATAATTGTAAAGATAGACTCAGGAGTAGAGGAACTCGGCAAAATTGCCCAAATTAGCCAAGGATTAATTCCATACGATAAGTATAGAGGTCATTCTCCAGAGACTATTAAAAATAGAATTTGGCATGCCAAATACAAAAAGGATAAGAGTTATAAAAAAGAGTTACGAGGAGGAGATGTTAAACGGTATTATCTTAAGTGGAATGGAACACAATGGATAAGTTACGGCAATTGGCTTGCAGCGCCTCGGAAACCTGAATTTTTCACTTCTCCAAGAATTTTAATTCGTGAGATTACAGGTGAGGAAACTGGTAAAATCAACGCTACTTTCACTGATAAGGAATATTATAATAATCCCAGTATTATTAATGTAATTAACAAATCGGGTGGGGAATATGATTTAAAGTATATTTTGGCAATAATAAATTCTACTTTATTCGCCTTTTATCATCTTAATACCTCTCCGAAAGCGAAAAAGGGGCTGTTTCCCAAAATTTTGGTAAATGATGTAAAGAACATTCCTATTGGACCCGCTTTGCCGAAAGTCCAACAAAAATTTGCAAATCTCGTAGACCAGATTTTAGAAATTAATAAAGATATCCCAACCCTTGAGGCAAAAGTCTCTGATATTCAAAAACTACTTGAAGATTTTGATTTTATTCTTGGTGATTTAGCTGATATTCCTGGAATTAGAGTTGAACTAAGGGATAGAATTGGTAAGCCAAGAATTAAAAGAGAGGAACTTAAAGTTTTTTTGGATAAGAAATCATATATTGAATGCAAAAATGAATATGTAGCAAATTACATAGAACTTTATCTTGAGTCTTTAGGTGATACTCTTCGAGGAAAAACAAATTCTGAGGTTATTGACCTTATCCAAATTCCTAAATCTCCTGCTCAGCTCCAGAATATCTTACAAAAACGCCAAGAATTACTCAACCAAATAGAAGAGCTAAAACATCATCAAGATGAGATTGATAAGGAAATTGACGAAAGGGTGTATAAGTTGTACGGATTAACAGAAGAAGAGATAAAAATTGTGAAGAGAAGTAATTAAGAATTAGCACTCATGTCCTATTATCTCTCTTTAGGAAGTGAAGAGGAGAAAATAATGGTATAGGTTTTCTGATGATGGAGATAATTAGAGACACATCCCTTTTTCTTAAATAGGAAAGGGATACCAAGTCAATAGTCCGGTAATTTTTATCTGAAAACATATGGGCTTGAGGAATTTTTAACCAGATGGTTGAGGCTTTAGGTATTATTATAGATAGACGTCCTAAAGGAAGACCTCGTAAAAGGGAAAGCTAAACTATAGAAAAAATAGGATGTGCTCTATTTTCCACAAAAGTTGCAGAGGATGAAGGGAAAGTAGATGATTAAAAAAACTAAAGAATCTTATTTTTATAATATGGACAAATTTTTTAAGAATATGAAATTTAAAAATAAAATAGAATTATTTCGTATTAGAAAAAGATATGGATGGTTACTAAGAAAAATATCAGAGCATTCTAGTTTATTTAGAAGAATAATAATATTAGTTATATCTTTGGTTTTTGCAAAAATTATTATAGGAACCATTGACTTACCAAATTTTCCTTTTAATAAATTAGCTGATAATTTTAATTCTATCGGTGTTATGATTGGTGGTGTATTAGCAATTGTCTTAGCTCTATCTATATTTGTATTACAAAATGCTTCAGATATGTATTCTTCACAATTTTACGAAGTTTATATTCATGACAAGTTAGAAAAATCTATTTTTTTCATAATAATTATATTAGCTTTATTATTTTTTACTGCAGGAATAATATTTAAAAATGATTTATTTATTATTACAACCGCTATGAAAAAAGTCATTATTTATTGTTTCCTCTTTTTTATTGCATTAATTTTTGTACTAATCGATAAACAATATGAAAATGTGCGAAGAAAGGCAAATCCCATTAAGGCTTTAGAATTCTTAGAATATAAATCCATATATTTTCTTAATAATATTCAAAAGGATATTACAGAACTTGTAAGAATTGTTAAATTAAAGGATCAAGATTCATCGGAAGAATTAATTAAAGCAATTGAATGGAATAAATATCCAGTTCTACATTTGCCAATTCTTAATCGGCAAATAGAAAATTTATTTGAGATAACCATGAAACTTTCTGATAGACAAGAAATAGAAACTGCAAATAGAGGGCTTAAATCTATTAATAATATTTTATTAAAATATTTGGATTTGAGAAAAGATTGTTCACTAGCCTATCCATCAAAAATTAATTTTCTTGCGATAGAAAGCGACAGTCAATCTTTTCTTTCTGAAAATATTGAAAGGTTAAATAATATTGAAAAAAAATTTATAAAAGAAAATAAAATAGAAAATGCAGTTTATGTCTTTGATATGTTCATTTCTTTAGCTAATAAATCAAAAGAAATTACATTTTTAAATACAAAAAATAAAAATCCGATCTTTAGTCAAATAATTGGTTATTTTAAATTTTTAATCGAATTTTCGATTAGAGAAAAAAATCAGGAGGTAGCTTTCCAAGGGATTCGGGTATTAGATAATTTTATTTTAGTAGTTTTTGATAATAAATTAATGATTTCATTGAATACTATTTATGAGGATTTGTTAGCAATTGCATTGTTTGGGATCAGTGAAAAAAATACTGCTATCACTGATAAATGCCAAAATGTGTACCTTGGTAGTTTAACCAGAATTTTTAAATGTCAAATAATAGATGCAGATAGATACATTGAAAAAACATTAGAAAATATTAAAACTATTACAGTAAGTATCTATCTAATGATGATAAAAGGTTATTTACCAAACAATATTTTAACAAGTTTCGCTCTAACTAAACCATATGAAAAAATGATTAATCATGTATATGAAATTGTTCATAGCTATAAAGAATTAAAAGATGAAAAAACAAAAGAATCTTATAGAAAAGACATAGTAGGCTTATTTGATAAAATTTATAGATTTTTAAGAGATTTGGCGGAAAAAATAAAAAATTGCGATAGTATTTTGAATACGTATATAGGATTTCTTATTTTTGATTTAGATTCATTATTAATTGATTTAATTGAAGATAAAGAATTTAAAAGTTCTCAAGAAAAATTAATAGAAATATTAGGATATTTTGTCTATCTTCCTTCATGGTTTGTTTTATATGATAAAGCATCGAGAAAGTCAAATAATCTTAATTTAAACGAATTAATAGAAGCAGTTACTAAAACCGGATTAAAACTATTTAAAAAAATTAAAAATGATGATTCAATTATAGAGATTGAAAAAATAAAATTGTTGAAAGATTGCGTAGAATCTATATATGATATTGCAAAAAACAGCATCGAAAAAATTAAAGAAGATTATGGTTATGATGAGCCAAGAGTAATGTTAAAGTTATGTTTTTTGGGAGTTTTGGGTCTAAAAAATGACTTGAAACCGATTATTACAGAAGTAAAAAATAGAATATGTGAATTTGAAAAAAACTATAAGGAGAAGTATTTCCACGGCGTATCAGATGAAATTATCTCGGAAAACATTTATGGTCCAAAAAAAGAACAGTTATTGATTGAATTACTACGTTGGCATAGAAATTTCATTAATCATAAATATGAAACTCATCGATTAATGGATAGTTCAGAAGATATAATGTTCGAATTAATTGATGAAAAAGACATTGAAAGATTTATACATGAAGTATGGAATTATACTTTTCCAGATTCTCAATAAAAGAATTTTACATTACGAGAGAAATAATTAGGGAAATAATTAGGGACACATCCCATTTTCTTAAATAGGGAAGGCGTAACAAGTCAATAATTCGGTAATTCCTCAACTTTAAAATTGCTCGAGGGTATCCTGGAAGAAAAGAGGAGAGAGATAATAAAAGAGTTGATTAAATCCGGAAGGATTAAAATGTGACAAAAAACTGTACTTTATTATATCAAATACAATTAATAGAAAGGAGGACATAATGACAGATAATGAAATTAGAGATGCTATTTTAGAAGCCGCTTATAATAAAGCAAAAGAGGACGGGATGATAGAAGCGGGTGGAAGATTTACTGTTCACGAAATAAGCAAACTAAACAGACTGGAAGGAATAGAAAAAAATAGAATAGATTTTAATATTGGATATTTAGAGAAGGATGGTTTAATAAAATGGGTTATTATTGGAAAGGTGGCAATTACTATCATGGGAGTAATTTATTATGAAACAAAATATCCAGAGGTTCTTTCGGTAATCCCAAAAGAAGATACAATGGCCGACAATGAAATTAGAAATGTTATTTTAGAAGTTGCCTATAAAGAAAAAAAGGATGGGAAGGGCGAAGAGGGCGGAAGATTTAATGTGTATAAAATAAACAAATTAGAAGGATTAAAAAAAAATAGAATAAATTTTAACGCTGACTATTTAGATAGGATAAACTGGGTAAAGTGGACTACGGGCAGAAAAATGATAATTACTATCCAGGGAATAAAAGAGTACGAAGGAATACATAAATATGAATAGAAATCAAATTAATGTTTGAATGTTTTAGAAATAAGATAAAAATTATTGATATTTTCTCTCGATATTTCTTTTTTTAATGTTATAATTATAAATACAGAAGGGAGTGTGATTCGCTAAAATTACACTCCCTTTTAATATAGCTATACCGAAAGATTTAACACGTGTTTTCCTTTCGGTTTTTTATTTTATTAGGCTTAAATATTTTTTCAGTATCTCTTGCCTGGCAAATTGAGGACCCACTCTTTCTCTCTCTATCTCTCTCTATTTCTCATTAGTCATTGTTATGCCAGGACAACTTTTCTCTAATATTTCATATTTAATTTTAGATCTAATTTAATCCTCTTCGCCTAATAGCGACTTATCGACTCTGGCCACTCTAATTAATCTAATTTACCTGGTAAATTTAATCCACTCCGGATATCTCTGATTTTACAACTACACCACGCGCGGGGCGGGTAACTTTCCTTCCCCCTTAAATCCCCCCTAAAACCCCCCTCTTATCCCCCTTCTTTTTATTATTGCTCCTTGGCTCAAAAGCTACGCTCGCGGGGACGCTTCTAAGCATAAACGCAGGTGAAGGTAACGCTCTTATGCCCCGCTGTTGCTTCGCTTTATTCGCCACCGCAAAAAAACAAGGTTAGGCTATGATTCATTAGGGGGGAAGTATAAGGGGGAAGGAAAAACTGCGGTCGATTCACCTCCTACTCTACAAGTATAAGCGAAGGCATTATCGAGATCCTCTCTCCCTTGCCCCGCCCCTGTTTGCGAACCTTTTCGTGCATCTGTTATCCCTCGTGGTTTAGTCTTCTCCCCGTAAAAAAAAGAAAAAAACAAGAAACAATTAAAGGCATAAATATATTTTTTCTTCTTTTTCGGTGACTATATCCTTTTGATTCTTTGTGTTTAAGCGATAGGTAAAAATACCTCAAACCAAAAAGAAAAACCCTTTTTGATTTAAGATTTTTTTACCTATCGCGGGGAGAAGAGAAGGGGAAGAAAATGTGAGAGGGAAAAAAAGAAAGAGCAATGCACTCATCGGTTAAATAGTAATTTACCCGGCGAGAGCATTGCCAGGGAGAGAGAAAGAGTATTGCTTTTTATAAACAGGAGTAAATCACCCCTCTTTTACAAAAAGCAATACCAGAAATAGAAAAGCGAAAAGAGAAGCATAACACTCAAAAAATAATTAAAATTTAGGGAAAAGAAAAATTGAATTATTTTTATCGTGTAATGCTAAAGAGAGGATGAACGCTTAAAAGATATATAAGAAGGGAAAATCACCCCTTCTTATATATCTTTATTCTGATATAAAATGTGTAGCAGTTAGCGACCGGTGGATTAGTCTTATCCCTGTAAAAACAAGATAAAAAGTAAATGAGGGAATAATTGCAGGAGCTTTTTACCTTCATTTTCGGTGGCTAAATTTACCTGATTCCGTGCGATTGGCGATAAGTAAAAACATCCATAAATAAAATATTAAAGAAAAGAAATATTTTCTTTATGTAGTTTTCACCTATCGCCAGGGAAGGATCATCTTTTTTCTCCTCTTTGTAATTTTCTTCTCCTGGCGTTTGTAGAAGCTAATGCCGCAAAAAATTCTCGTGCTTAATTGCTTGCCTGCATTTTTTTGCGGTGCTGAGTCTTCTATAAACGCTCTCGTTGTCGCACCTATAATCTCTTGGGATAGTTTTAGTATTTTTTTATCGAAAAATTATAAGATGCTGAGGCACCAGATAAAAAAATATTTAAACGTGGAAGTATAGTGAGCAGGAACAGGGAGGGAAGGGGGGAAAGGCATTCGATTATTAGAAATAGAAATTTAGCCCTATGATAAGAAGTATCAGATTGAGCCCGCCTTTATATTTTTAACCAGGCTAAAAAAGCTTTTTGCTGATTAAAAATATAATGCTTTTTTTGCTATACATAACAAAGCTTTATCGGATAAGATATATGCGAAATTATTTCTTGTAGAATGTCCGATAGAGTCTTGTTATGTATTGGCAGACTTTCAATTACAACTTCTTAGCAAAAAAAGCTCCTGGCGGGCGGTCGTGGTAAAGTGGTAGATGAGATGGACAGAAGTTATTTACCAGGAATTCAATAAAAGTAGGATGATTATTATTTTCTAGGTGAGGGATTATATTAAGATGGTGAAAACCGCTATTTCATATAATGATCAAGATTTTATGAATTACCCGAAGGGTATTTGGGCAAAAGCGGGAAGCACTTGAACCACAAATTATGTGTTGTCGGATGTTAAAAAATTATTCTAATTCTGGTAACTGATTAATTGTCTCCAATATGTATGTTGCGTGAATTATAACAGCCAATGCTAAGGGGTGAACTTGTTGTTTTGTCTCATATAAACTTTTAATAGTTTCTGTTACGCTAAAATCTTTTGAAACAAGCCCTACAATAAACTGAATCTTGCCAATATGTGTTCCTCCCGCATAATTTCTGTTAGATTCAACAAAATAAACAGGCCCCCCACTGTTTCCTTTAAAAACCTCAAAATCAAGTAGAAAAGATCCCTTTTTTTGTGTGGGAACAAGAGGAAAGGATGCAACTTTGCCACTCCTTAAAATAGGAAATCCTGCTTCGTTTGCTTCAACCCCGAAAGGAAAACCTAAACAGAACATTTCATCACCAGGATGAATTTCAAAATCAGTTAAAATTTTATCGTCAGCAAACATAGTTGTAGGTAAAAGTTGATGATCAATGTCTTTTGGTAATTTAACATACATTACAGCAACATCAATTCCTGATTTATTTTTAACCCACAAAGTGTTACTCCCTTGTCGTATTTTAATCTTCCAAGGAATCTTTACGAATGAATTATCATTTTGTTTTTTCCGTAAATAAATTGTTGCCTCCTCACCCTTAATGTTTTCAAATACATGCGCAGCCGTTACTAAAACATAGTGTGCCTTGGTTGGGTCTTTTTTAAGAGGTTTTCCAATCAAAAAACATGATCCCATAGAACCATCTCCTTCGATTTTATAGGTATTCCGCATCATAGCAGAATTTAACTCCAATGTGTTTTGATTTTCAGCCATAGCTTTCCCTCCAAGTAAAAAAATAATGATCATTATTAATATTATTTTATTTAACATAATTTTTGAATTTCCAATAACGTAAAATAATCGAACTACTTCTTTTATACACGAATCTATGTGAAGTTTCGAAAATTAACCACTAATTTCCCTTGTAGCATTTTTTATAGATTCTTATACTCATCATAAACTGTTTTTATTAATTTTACAAATAATAGGGGTATGACCATAAATTTATAGCCGGATAAATCGTTAAAAACCGATTAATAAAAGAAGGGAATGCTATAAAAATAACATTCCCCAAAGAGCAACAAAGAAAAGGAATGCAATAATAAACCTTTTCCTTGCATATTAAATATATCACGGATTTAAGAAAATATCAAAGGGCAATTGCAATATTACATACCTGGCAAAAAAAGCTCCTGGCGGGCGGTCGTGGGGATAAGATGGCCAGTAGTTATTTACCAGGAAGTCAATAAAAGCAGGTTAACAGATCATTTTAATAAAATAACGGGGGAAAGAGGAAAAGAGCTTATTTACAATCGATTTTACAAGCCTGGCCTATTCAAATTTTTCTAATGATTATTATATTCTAGGTGGGAAATTATATCAAAATGGTGAAAACCACCATTTCATATAACGACTTGTGGATAAAAGAAATCCCGACTTGTCGGGATTTGGGGAAATCATTGATTTCCCTTTTATCCGCTGTTAGACTATAGTGCGAACGAAGGGGCATATTAACTACTTTTAAGATTGCTTTTTATTTTCGATTTCGCTTTGCAACTCCAAACACATGTTAGCAGACCAGTTTCTAATGGCTTCCCAGTTACGAAAATCTCCCTCATTGATCTCCCTCCTGAACTTCACTATCAGCTTCATTATCAACCAACCAAATCCGCTCAATGTCCCGAAGTCTAATTTCCCTTTAAAGCAGCCGACTCCAATGGCTTTGACTTTCGGTGCCTTCTTCATAAGTGGACTTAGAAAGGCAGATACTGCATGCATCTTTTCCCAAAAACCCATTTCACTCTTTGGCCTTGGCTGATCCTCAAATCCTGGATCAAGAAAAACTGGAACTGGAAGAGATTCATCAGCAATCTGATGCATCTCCATACCTGCGAGAAAATAAACAACTCGCTTTTGAGCCAAACTTTCTTCATACCTCGCCAGAAACTTTCTAACTCCTGACAACACCTTCCCGTAGAAAATGGGACTACCTACGATCACTGCATCATATAAGTTAATGTCATCTACATCTGTGACTGGTTGCACATTCACCTCTGCACCACATTTGCCAAGCTCTTTTCCGATGACCTCTGCTATCTCACCTGTTGACCCGGACTTCGTAGCGTAGGTGATCAAAACTTTTTTGTTCATTTGCAAGAGCTTTTCTTTTGATTTATTCATAATTTTTGCCCCCCCTTGGTATGTTTTGCGAACTACTTCGTTTATGCACGACTCTAGGTGAAGTTTCGATAATTAACCACCAATTTCCCTTGTAGTATATCTCTATAAATTCTTATGCTTATCATAGACTAATTTTACTAATTCTACAAATAATGATTTTATATATAGATAAATAAAGGGGTCCTTCTTCTGCCTGGAAGGATCTTTTTTTTATTTGTATAAAATAAGGAGCATTTCTAAGGAAATCAGAGGAAAATACACTTTTATCTATATAGATCAGAGAGGACGCTTTAAACTTGATTAAATTTGTCAAGTATGATAAAATATAGCATATACCACTTAGCTTCGCTTGATTTAAAACCTGTCCTCGACCTGATCGGGGATTCAAAAAAAGGAGGTGAAAAATAATGGCCACAGTAGTAACCGTTCCTCGTGATTCAGCCTTACAATTTAGATTAGTAGTAGGCAGCAACCCGGAAACCGGAGCACCTATCGTTAACAGCAAGACCTTTAATAAAATTAAATCTACTGCTCTCGAACAGGATGTCTATGATGTAGCTACCGCTTTAACGGGCTTGCAGAAGTACCCTTTGGATGAGATCAGATTCGAAAAAGAATCTCAACTTACTGAATAATCGTTAATAACTATAAACCATAAACAAAGAAGGAGGTGAAAAATAAATGGCAACCGAATTGGGAGAAGTAACTACTTACAAAAGACTGTATATGCAGTTTAGAGATACTGTCGGAAAGACTACTAATATAACTTTAAATAATCCTAAAAACTTAGATGATGGGGATTATGCCGATTTAGCTGCTCAAGATGCATCCATTGAAGGAGTTATGGATACTATAATCGCTAAGAATATCTTCCATAATAATGGTAATGACTTAGTGGCTAAAGTCAATGCAAGAATCCTTGATTATAAGTCTACTGATGTTATGGATGTGTAATATAAATAAATTAATATAAGATTCTTCCTTGGAGGGCTCCGCGGACCTTCCCGGGGAGAGAGAAGGAGTAATAAATGTTAGAAGTATTTGTCACTAAATATCTATTAGATTTTGCTCTTGTTTTTCTTGTTGGTCTGGCCTCTAAATTTATGGTAAATAAGTTTGGCCAGGATAGGGCAGGCAAAATAAAAGAGGCTATTCTTTCCGCTATGCTTTGGGCAGAAGAAGAGCTGGGAATAGGGAATGGTGAGGAAAAATGGAAAGTAGCCTGGGTAAAATTAATCGAAATATTAAGGAAACAAAAAGTTACATTAAAAGAGGGCGAAATTTCCTATGTAAAGGATCTTATGAAAGCTACTGTCCCGGAGGTGAACGAAATTATATATAAGGCTATGCCGGATGTAGTAAGGAATGGCAGGACTTTAAAATATAAATAAATTATGGGTATAATTAATGATATAGAATTAACTGAATATTTTTCTTTGTATGAATTTGAGTGTCCCTGCTGCAGGCGGGTTATGCTGTCTCCGGACCTTTTGGCCAGGTTAAATCATCTAAGAAGGGTTATAAATAGGCCGATATATATCAATTCCGGTTACCGGTGTAAAGAAGAAAATCAGAAGGTCGGTGGAGTTTCCGCTTCTTATCATCTCCTGGGTATGGCGGTAGATATTCACGCAGGCGATTTTTTGCTTTATGATCTTCTTCTTTATGCTCATGAAATTGGATTTAATGGTATCGGATATTATGAAAAGAGAAATTTCTTACATCTTGATATTAGGCCTGGACCAAAGCACACCTGGAAAGGAAATAAGTGAATTGGATATTGAATATGTACTGAAATTAATAGCAAATAACGGCTTTCCCCTGGTGCTTTCTGTATATTTAGTATGGAAATTAGAGTTTCTTATTACCGAAATCGTAAAGAATCAAAAGGAATTTTCCCATAATGTTACTGCTGAAATCAAAGAAATCAAGCAGACAATCAATGAATTGCGGGTTGATTTTGCAAAAAATCAATAAGACTGTTGATATATAAGGTTTTTAGCGTTTTTGAAAAAAGCTTCGTATTTGGCGTATATGGGGCGTATTTATCCGAACTTAATGAATCATACCAGCCACCTTAAAATAAGCGCTAAAAACACGCTTAAATTAGTTACTATTTTTCGTGGTTCTTGGAATTCCCCGCTTTTATCCTTCTTTTCTCTTATATACTCTCTTTTACTACTATATTCTCCTATTTTCTTGTATGCTTACCATATTAATAAAGAAATCATTGAGATTTGAGGATTTATATTTAACTAAAAATTATTTGGAACACTAACAAGAAGATTAATTAATTCCTTTAGTTTAAGGGCTTTTTTATTTTTATAAAAAGAAGGATTTTTGAAAGATTTGTCGTAATGTCTAATTAGAAGTAATTTAGGTTTATTATTTTATAATAATTATAAAAAGAAGTTTCTTTAAGTGATTAGTTATGTTAAATGTGAAGACCCCATTGATTCATATATATAAAGAGAGGGAAAATATATAATGAAAAAATATATTTTCTTTAAACTTATTTTATTATTTATAATTCTGCTATCTTTTATTTGTTTCGCAACAGAACAAACAGAAGAAAAAGAAGATTTATATTTACAATTATGTAAAGGGGTTATCGGTTGTATGACAAATAAAAGTCTACCACCTTTTTATCACTTGCTTTGTTTATTT
>CAZWFH010000013.1:0-18472 GCA_964632105.1 uncultured Atribacterota bacterium | reverse complement strand
TTTTTCAACTCTTCCAAATTAGGATGAAAATTGTTTTCTCCCCTCAGAGGAAAGTTTACTGGTGTCCCTCCCGCAAAATAGACTTGAGATTCATAAGTCACAAATCCAGGATCAGGGATGATTATTTCATCACCAGGATTAATAAGGATATAAAAGGCAAAGAATAAAGCTTCTGTCCCACCGGAAGTCACCACCACTTCCTCAGGAGTAACCGAAATTTTATTTTTTTGATTCAACTTGATAGCTAAAGCTTTTCTAAATTCCGAAAATCCTAAATTTGGTGTATAGCGAGTGTAGCCTTCATCCATAGCCTTTTTAGCCGCTTCCCGAATATGGGAAGGAGTAATAAAATCGGGCTCCCCTATCCCAAAACTGACCAGACCTTTTTTACCTTGAGCTAAATCGAACAGTTTTCTAATACCTGAAGGTTTTATCTTTTTTAAATTAGTATTAAATTCCAATATTCTTTCCTCCTTTTTTTCCCTCAGCAAACCCACTTTCAAAAGCTTTTAAATTAATCTCAATACTTTTAGGTGGTAAGTTTTCCTTCATAGACTGAATAATTAAATCCTTATCTATAGGAAATTCAGGAGTAGCAACTGCCGCTCCAAGTAAAACCATATTTTCCGAGATAATACTTCCTGCTTCTTTAGCTATTTTCTGGGCATCAATCACTAATAAATTATTTATTTTAGCTTTCAATTCTTCAAAGACAGAAGATAATTCAGGATATTCAGAGATACCGAGTGAAACAGTAAAGGGTACAATAGGAGAACTATTTACTATAACAAAAGAATCTCTGCCTACTTTATTTAAAGACCTTAGAGCTTCTGTCGGTTCAAAGGCAATCAATAAATCCGCTGCCCCCTCTTCAATTAGAGGACTGTGTGCTTCACCAATTTTAAGTTCGGTTACTACTGTCCCTCCTCTTTGAGCCATTCCATGAACTTCACTCATTACCACATTTAAACCCTTCTTCATCGCTGCTTCTCCTATAATAGTAGAGGCCTTAACCGTACCTTGACCCCCTACTCCAATAAGCTGAATCTTATATATATTTTTCATTTTTTCACCTCTATCGCTTTCTTTGGACATACCTGGGCACAAACTCCACAACCATCACATAACAATGGGTTGATATTAACAGAACCATCTTTTTCTATATAAATAGCTGGACAGGTAAAATTCTTCACACAGATTAAGCACCTGCTGCACTCTTCCTGATTAATGGTATATTTGATACTTATACCTTTTTTCCTGTTTTCCGCATCAGTAATCATGGCACAAGGATGTTTGGTAATAACTACTGCCACGCCTTTAAATTGGAGGGCTTCCTTAAATATTTCTTCTGTCTTTTTTAAATCAACCGGGTCAATAGTCTTAACTAAACCTGCACCTACTCCTCGGACAATCTTCTCTATAGAAACTTCGGGGGCAGAATTCCCCATTCCATCTATTGGTACCCCCGGATTAGTCTGTCCTCCGGTCATCCCGGTTATCCTATTGTCCAAAATTACTACCAAAATATTATCTTTATTATGTACAGCATTAATCAGCGGAGGAACTCCTGCATGGAAAAAGGTAGAATCTCCGATAAAAGAAATAACCTTCTGATTAGTTGCTTTAGCAAATCCGCAACCGATCCCGATACTCGATCCCATCGATATACAGTAATCAGCCATCTTATAAGGTGGTTGAATGGCCAGGGCATAACATCCTATATCACTGGAATAGATTATATCTTCTTCTTTTAATTTTAATTTTTTAATAGCTTTCTTTAGGGCAAAGGAAGTTGCACGGTGAGGACATCCGGGACAGAGTACCGGTGGACGTAAAGGCAAAGGAAGTTCAGTGCTAAATTTTTCTCTTTTGATAAATTCTTTATCTATTATTTTTGCCATCCCCGCTGAAACAATATCCGGAGTATATTCATAAATTCTAGGAAGAGTCCCGTCTAATTTGCCATATACTTTTTTTCTTATATTATACTTTCCTATTATGGCCAAAACTTCGTTTTCCATTACCGGTTCTACTTCTTCTACCACCAATATATTATTTACGCTGTTTATAAAATCTAAGACTAATTTTTCTGGGAAAGGATAGGAAAAAGTTAGTTTTAAAATTTTCACTTTTAGATTATTCTCACTAACCACATCCATTACATAATTGTAAGCACTACCGCTGGTTACAATCCCAAATCTGTCCCCACCTTTATCAATTATCTTATTGAGGGGAGACTTATTGGCGGTTTCTTTAATCCGGGTTAATTTTTCAATTAACTTTTTCCTTCTTGCTACCATATTAGCCGGCATCACTACGAATTGAGCCGGGTCTTTCTCAAAAATCCCTTTTTCTTTTCCAGAAACTATTGGTCCTAAATTTACCAGCCCCCGCATATGGGAGATTCTGGTAGTAGTACGCGCATAAGTACGGGAATCTTAAATTGCTCCGATAACTCAAAACCAAATTTCATCAGGTCTTTTACTTCTTGTGGATTAGACGGTTCAAACAGGGGAATGCCTGCTAAACGAGCCATAATACGGTTGTCCTGTTCGTTTTGAGATGAGTACATAGAAGGGTCATCAGCAGATAAGATAATCATTCCTCCCCGCACTCCGGTATAAACTGTGCTCATAAAATAATCTGCCGCTACATTTAATCCCACATGTTTCATAAAAACAAAGGAATGTAATCCAGCGGCTGCGGCAGCAGTGGAAACTTCTAATGCCACTTTCTCGTTGGAAGAAAATTCAAAATATACTCCTGCTTCCCGGGCAATTTTATAAAACACATCTCCTATCTCTGAGGAAGGAGTACCGGGATAAGTAGATGCCACCGAAACACCGCTTTCCAGTGCGCCTCGGACAGCAGCTTCATTGCCAAGTAAAAATAATTTTCCTCCTTCTTTTTCGGTTAAAATTTCTTTTACTTTCAATTTTTTCCTCCTAATTTTTAAAATTCGCCAGTCTTCCAGTCTACCGGTCACCCGGTCTATCAGTCAATTTAGTCGTTAGTGAATAGTGAATAGTCGTTAATATTTAATAAAAGATGCAAAACTGGTTTTTGGTTATTAGTTTTTGGTTTTTAGATGAAATTACCGTGTTTCCTACGGTCACTCATAACATTTAAAACTAAAAATGTTCACTCGATAACTTTTAATATATAAGGACATATACAATACGCCTTTACTTCTTTTTTTCAAGCTCGCAATCCGTAACTTGTATTTTAACCGGTAAACTGGCGAACTGGCTAACCGGGTAACTATTGCTAACCAGCTAACTAAATTTATCCGCTCTACGCTAAATGTTATCCGCTGTTTTATGAGATTGCCACGCTCCTTTCAGTCGCTCGCAATGACATTTGGTAATTAAAACTGAATGTTATATATTAGAAAAATCCCGGTATGGTAATTTTTTTAGCTGTAGAAATTAAAGAATCTATTAATTGGGGTAGTTTTTCTTTATCCATTCTAACTGTGGGGACACTAAAACTTAAACCGGCATAGATCTTGCCTTGTTTATCCTTCAGGGGGACAGCTACACAAGATACTCCTACCATATACTCCTCATTTACAAAACTATATCCTCTCTCCCTAATCAATTTCAGGTCTTTCTTTAAATATTCTTTGCTGGTAATAGTATAAGGAGTGTAGGATTTTAATCTTGCCCTTTGCAGATAACTAGCTAACTCCTGCTCGTTTAAATAAGCTAATAAGACTTTCCCCACAGCAGCACAATAAGCAGGTTGATTAGAACCGATCTTTAAATCTAATTTAAGGGTATTATCACTGCCTACACTATAAAGATAGGTAATTTCATCTCTATCTATAATGGCTAAGTTAACTGTTTCATTAAATTGTTGAGAAAGTTTTTTCATATAAGGAATAATTTGGACTAAGCCGATTTTATCTGTAACTGCTGTACCCAATTTGAAGATTTTAACTGTGAGGTAATATTTGCGATTCTGAGAATTTTGTTCGATGTAGCCAAGGTTTTTTAAGGTTCCCAGCAGACGATGCACCGTTCCTTTAGGAAGAGCAATTTTTTTACAAATCTCGGCAATCCCTAATTCTAACCCGTTGTCTGCTAAAGACTCCAGGAGAAAAAAGGCATTTTCTACTGAATGAATAGGATATTTAAATTTATTTTCATTATTGTTTGTCTTATTTATTTGTTTCACTATACATACCTTTGGTCTTTATATTGAAACTATTCCCTTTATATAATACCACACAATTTTAAAAAATCCTTCTTTTTCTGAAAAATATTTAGGTTATTTAAAAAATAGTGTTTTTAAAAAAATAATTTAAGGTAAAATTAATTAAATGCGAAATAGATAAAAAGGAAAATAAATTTTATTTGATAAATTTATAATTCCAATTCGAAGAATATTCCATAGTTAGCGGAGGTGGATAGGAAATTTTATCAAGATTATTTTACCTCAGCAATTTCTCCCGATTTAATAAGGCATATTTTCTGAAAGGGCATAAAAACTTAGTAAGTAATTTTTCGTAGAAAATTACTACGATACTTTCTTGTTAAGCCAGTCTATTAAAAATTTGAAAACCTTTTCTTTTTCCGGTTCATTGTGAATTTCATGGTAAAGACCATCCCAAATTTTTAAAGTACAATTTTCCTTTATCTTGCCAGCAAATTCGCGGCCTGCTTCAACAGATATTATTTTATCGGCTCCTCCCTGCATAAGTAGAAGGGGAAGGGGAAATTCGGAGGCATGTTCTAAGGCCCATTGTCCTGCTTGATAGGTACTGATAAACATTCGGGCTGAAATATGGTCATGAACCAGAGGGTCATTTTTGTAAGAGTGGACCACTTCTAAGTCATGAGATAGGACCTTAGTATCTAAACCATTTTTCTGAGAAAATGAAGGCCAGATGTAATTGGTTATTTTTCCTAAAGCAATTTTAAAAGCGGGAGGCTCAAAAGCTAAACGAAGCCAGGGGGCAGTAGCAATTACTCCCTTAAGATGTGACTGCCGACGAAGAACATAATTAAGAACCAAATTACCTCCCAAGCTATGACCATAAAGAAAAAAGGGTAATTGAGGAAATTTTTTATTTACAGCTTCTAGCAGAGAGGAAATATCTTGCATTAAAGCCTCATAAGAAGGGGTATGACCACGCAGACCTTCAGATTTACCATGTCCGCGTAAATCAAAAGAAATTAAAGCATAGCCTGTTGGAGTTAAACTATCCGCTAGATGGACATAGCGTCCACTGTGTTCTCCTAATCCATGAATCAAACAAACCACAGCCCGAGTCTGATCTTCCGGTTGCCAGCTTTGACCGAAGAGCTGTAATCCATCAAAAGTTTTGAATTTAAATTCAGTATGTTTCATTTTTTCGCCTTTCTTTTACTTTTATTAAATTACTATACTTAATAAAACTTTTTTATGTAATCCTCAACTTCATCTCTGGTTCCTTTAAAAGGACCGAGTCTTTCCATCTTTAATGAAACTAATGCGGTAGCAAAAAGGAGTGCTTCCTCTATTTCTTTATTTAACCTTTCGGTGATGTAAGCACTAAAACAGGTATCACCCCGGCCGGTTCTACCTGAAAGATTTTTCGGTTTTAAAGGACAAGTATAATGTTTTTTGCTATTATAAATTAAAACTTCTTTATTATGAGTAATCATAATTTCCTTTGCTCCCCACCCAAAGAGCATTTCTGCTGCCATTTTCCTATCTTTTGTCCCGGTCATAATTTCAGCTTCAGCTGCGTCAGTTTTTAAATAATCAATATAAGGGAGATATTCCTTCTTTTCCTCCCAATCCTTAAAGACCATTTCTTTATTTTTCCCCACATTCCTTAAAAACCCTTGAACGTCCAGGGCAACTTTCCCTTTATTGTGCAGAAACTTTATTATTTCACTATCAAATTCCCCCGAAATGAGTCCGGCAAAATGATATATCCGAGAATCAATATTATTAGGTATGTCTTTAATTGTGAAGGAGTCGGCAATTGATAGAGCAGTACAGGTTCTTCTTTCTCTATCTGCACTAAGATAAATATTTCTGATGGAAGTGGTATTTTGGGAACCTAATGCGAAAATATCTTCTTCGGGAATGGTAAATGCTTCTAAGAAATCTTTATCTTGGAATGATAATTTAGTTAAGATACCGGTCTTATGACCAATAGCATAAGAAGCGCAGGATGAATAGAAAACTGCTCCTCCAATTTCCTTTACAGCTTTCTCCTGATATATATTTTCATCAATAGAGATATGCCCCATTACAAAAGTATCGTAATTTTTCATTTTCACCTCTCACATCTTTTTTACATAAATTAATTATACTCCTAAGGAATCCATTTGAAAAATATTTTTAGAAAGAATTTTATTTATTAATATAATTCACATAAATTAAATTACTCGTTAGTGAATAGTAAATAGTCGTTAGTTTTAAATACAATTTTCCAGTTTTCAGTTATCATTATACAGCGAAAAGCGAAAAGCTAAAAACGCAAAACCATAATTCAAAACTCAAAACTTTTTCTCTTGTATTGCGTATTGCTTGTTACGGATGGGTTTTCCTTTTTTTCATTCTGACTCCTTAATTCTGTCTTCTGACTTCTATTCTCTTCACGAGATACTATTCACGAGATACGAGATACAAATTAGGGCTTGCGGAAAAAGGAAATTCCTATACAATTAAATTAGTTGTTATTTGAAAATTCAATCTGGACATGTAGATCTTTCTGGAGAAAAACTGAGTTAAAAGATGAAGAAAGATGGGGAGAAAAATATTAGTAAGTTTAACTAATTATTTATTTAAAAATTAATAATTTCTAATAATATAGTTAGTGTAATATCTCCAATTTTTTCAAAGCGATATCGGGCTTTTCCTACTCTTTCCTCCGGACCAATGCCAATAGACAGCATATTACCTGCCAAAGCAGCATCAATTCCTGCTTCTGCATCTTCTACTACTGCACAATCTTCTGGCTTTACTCCTAATTCTTTCGCCGCAAATAAGAATATATCTGGAGCGGGTTTAGTATTTTTTACACTATACCCATCTACAATAATATTAAATAAATTCTCTATTCCTGTTCCTTGTAAGACTGTTCTCGTATTCTTGCTAACCGAGGCAATTGCTGTTTTTATCTCTCTTTTTTTTAGTCCTAAGACTAATTCTTTTGCCCCAGATAGAATATTTTCAGAAGTCATTTGTCTTAATAATTCCACATAATATTCGTTTTTTCTATCCAACATTTCTTGAAATTGTTCATTTGAAACTTGTTTTCCCTTTAATAATATTTTTAAACATTCATTTCGGGAAACTCCTCTTAGCTTTTCATTATCATCTCTGGTAAAAGGAATCCCTTCTTCATCTGCCAATCGCTTCCAGGCACGATAATGATATTCAGAAGTATCAGTAATTACTCCATCAAGATCAAAGATAACCGCTTTTATTTTTTCACTCATTTATCAATACTTCACTCCTTAATTAATAATCAACATATCTCTTTACATAGAAGTCAGATATACAGTTACACTTTTAGTATCAGGTGATACAGTAACCCTTCCGTTCTGAAAATCAACGGTTCCAGTATTAGCTCCTTCCAAACGAGTTAAAAATACTGGTAAGTCAATCAGAATTTCATTAACCGGACTATCACCGGTAAAGGTAATTAATACCCGATCAGAATAGCCTTGAATTCTCACTCCCATTCTTCTATTGCCTGAAATAGGATAATTTTTAAGTTCAATAACCTGCGAATTACCAATCCATTCTTCTGGTATACCGCGCCCAATAATAACTTTTCCATCAATTTTTTCTGCAATCAGGGAGTCGATAAGAACTTTTGTACAGGCGGATTGTCCCCACGTATGTGGTGATGCACCATTACCGTACTTTGGATGTGTCCCTTCCCATGAAGTGCTTTTTGGATACAATATTCCTTCCCACCAGGAAAAGGGTCCAGTCATCGCAGATTCAATCATCATTTGGTAAGCATAAATTCCTTCTGAGCGATATCTTTCCCCACGCAATGCAGCACTACCATATCCTGCATTATAACAAGAACAATAGTAACCATGAGGATATCCACCAAAATTATGGGGAGGAAAAATTCCTTCTAACCTTCCAAATCCATAATCATAGGTATCATCAATCATAGTAAGATTTACACCATATTGCTCTCCATTAAACAGGTAACCATCCCAGGCCCAGCGACCAAAAAAGAATTGCGCTGCCCAGTTGGCGTCTTGTGGATTCCTGCACCGATTTTTACTATTCGGTTCAACCAGAGAAACAGGTATATAATTCAGGTCGTAAGTGGTAATGGTTTCTGTAAGTTTGGTGTCTACACATCTTAATAAATCGTTATATTCATTTTCAGCCCAGGATAATTCTTCTATTTCTCCTAATCTTTGGCAAATGTATCTATAAGCAAGAAGTCCCATCATAGCAGACCAGTTGGTAACCGTCCAGTATCCATTGCTATCTATGTCATTCGTCATTTTAATGATACCGCCAGGTCCTGTTCTCTCATTAGCAATAGTATGAGCATATTCTCTTAAGCTATCAAAACGACTGGCAACAAACTCGACATCATCTGTTTTTAGTAAATAGAAAGCATAGGGCCAGCTATATTTATATTTTGCATCATCATACTGAGTAATAGCTTTAATATGGTCAAGCATAATTTGTGCATCAGAATAGTCACCAAGTGTAAATAGTGTGATAATTATTCCTATAGAATCATGATCCCATACACCATCATATCCATTTTCTCCAACATGGAGACCATATCCATCTTTAACAATATGAGTATAGATGTATCCTGCTTTATATGCATCTATAAGTACCGGGTCGGGCAAACTGGTAATATTTACTATTTTAGATAATTTATCATCCCAATAGTTCTTCATATGATCGAAATGTTGTTCCCATGTTCCCGCACAAGCAAGATTATCATCAGAAGGCCAGTCATAAGAATTTCCGAATCTGTCAATGGCTATTACAAAATCATAATTTTTTGTTTCACCAGGTAAAACCAAATTTCCAGGTGTGTTTAATACAATTAACTCTTTTGATGGTTGAGGATCAAGAGAAACTGCCTCCTCACTATGGTTATATATAGAGACCCGGCTATAGGCAGCTACATAGTCATTACCATTAATGTTAACCTTATCACCAAAGTTCATTATCTTAACAGTACAGCCGTCTCGCTCAAACTCGGTAACCATACATGGAAGATATCCTGAGTGGTTATACCATTTCATAGAAGCAGGATATTTATAAATACCAAAACCAACTTTGATATTCTTTCCATCCCTAATATAAAAACTACCATTTTTATAGGCAATAGCAGCATCTTTATCTCCGTCCCATCCAAAACAGCTTTCATGGCTACCGGCAATAACCCATTGGGCAGATATTATCAAAGAGATTATTACTAGTATAAATATTAAATATTTATTTCTCATAATCGATAAATATCTCCCATCTTTATCAATTTTTTTATTTATTTTCTCTCTTTTAATTAACAGGTAATATTTTTATTAATAAATAATTTTTAATTCTTCGTCTGGTTTTAGAATATATTCATTTTCACAAATTTCTACAGGTAAAGGCTTACTTATAGAAGATAGTGGCTTTAAAACAATTCTATTTCTGGTAATTTCAACGCAATACTCTTCATTCTGCCACTTAATCTTAAATTTTAACCTTTTCCATTTTTTGGGTAAGTGAGGATTTATTCTTAATTTTCCATCATTTGTAATTCGAACTCCCCCAAAACCATTTACTACTGCCTGCCAGTTCCCGCCAAGTGAGGCTGCATGAATTCCATCCCAGGAACTTTTTAAATTTTCTCCTAAATCAATCCGTATTGATCTTTCAAAATATTCATATCCTTTTTTTATATCATCTATATCTAATGCCACAATAGCATGTATGCTCGAACTTAATGAGGAATCATGAAGAGTTTTTGGCTCATAATAATCCCAATTAAGTCGTTTAATTTTTTTAGAAAAATCATTACTTAGAAGATAAAAAAGCATAATAATATCTGATTGTTTTAATACTTGCATCTGAGTGATTTCTTCCCAGTTATAATCCTGGGCAATTGCTCCCACTTTTCCTTTATATTTTAAAAGATCCACTTCTCTCTTATCTGTAAAACCTTCATACTGATGGATAAAACCTGAGGTTTTATCCATACCAATATATATCTTATCTGCCTTTTCTTTCCAATCACCCAATTCATTCAAAGTAAGTTTGATTTTAGAAGTAACTTTCTTCCAAACTTCTAATTGATTCGCTTTAACCCATTCAGAAAATTGTATAGTTTGATTAAGCTGCCACTTTACCATGTAGTTTGTGAAGGTATTATTATTTATATGTTCACTATATTCGTCCGGTCCGGTAACATTATTTATTTCATATTGATCTTTTTTCGGATTATACTCCAATCTACTCGCCCAGAAGCGGGATGTCTCCAACATAATCTCTAACCCGTAGTTATACATAAAATTATGATCATGGGTTGCCTGAAAATAATGCCAGATACTGTATACTATATCGCAAGTTATATGTTGCTCTAACTCCCCAGTCCATATCCTTTGAGGTTTACCTGTTTTAAAATCTACCCCACCCCATTTAGGAGTAACTTCGCATCCTGTGTCGGCACATTCCCAGGGATACATAGCACCCTCAAAACCATTTTCCTTAGCTTTTTCCCTTGCTCCATCCAAAAAGTAATAACGATAAAGAAGCAATCTTTTAGCAATCTCCGGAAAAGTATAAATAAGGGAAGGAAGGATAAAGATTTCCATATCCCAAAATACATGACCTTTGTAGCCCTCGCCGGAAAGTCCTTTTGCCGCAATGCTTAATCTCTCATCGTGAACAGGAGTCATCTGATAGATATGAAATTGTGAAAAACGAATGGCTAATTGGTCAAAATCTGGCCCATCAAGAACAATATCAATTTGTTCCCAGAGTTGATTCCATCTTTTTTTGTGAGCTTCAAAAAGCTTATTATAACCAATTTCTATAAATTTTTTTAAATTGTCTATCGCTGTCTTCTCTATTTCTTTATCTGAAACCTTTTCTTTCCCCCTAAAATCAGGATCACGAGTTGAATAAATAGTAACCATTTTTACGAAACTCAGTTCTTCATTCTGTTTAATTTTATTTGTAAAAGATGAAAAAATCTTCCTTCGTTGGCTTCCTACTTCTTCTTTTACTTCTAATATCTCGCCATTCAAATAGAAACGGTGTTTTGTAGCAATAACAAGACCGATATCCGATTCCTGGGTCCTGGAAGTCATTGAGATAATCCCTTCAGGAGAAAATCGTAACTTTCCTTCTTTAAAATGCTGTACCCCGCTATTAGTAACCTGACCATTTATCCCAGAACGAATTTTAATAGCTCCGGAATAATTAAGAGGAATAATTTTTACTTTTAGGGCAGTAAAATGTATATTATCCAGAGATACAAATCTTTCAAAGGTTAATCGCGTTTTCTTACCGGTTGGACTTTCCCATTCAATATTTCTTACCGGTTGCCCATCTTTAATATTAAGTTGTCTTTGATATGATAGAATTTTGCCGGTTTTTAAATTGAATTTTTCGCCATCTAATATTAAATCTACATTTAACCAATCAGGAATATTAGCTAATTCTGTAACTTCTCCAGGAAATTTATCGAATACCCCGGCGATATAACACCCTCTTGTTTCTTCTTGGTAAGTTTCTTCTGTTGCCGCTCTTACTCCCATATAACCATTGCCAAGAGTGAAGATTGTTTCGTATTTTCCTAAATGCTCTGGTTGAAAATCAGTTTCTCCTACTATCCAATTTCGGTATTCATTTTTCCCAATATCATATTTAATTGCCATAAATAACTCCTATCTTGTATAAAAATTAAAGAAAATAATTGAGTGAGGAATTAGTGCTAAATTTATCCCTTTATCCCACTGAAACTTACGCCTTCTACAAAATAACGCTGAAAAACAAAAAAAAGGATTATAATCGGCAAAGCAGAAATAATTGCTCCTGCCAGGATTGGCCCCCAATCAAAGGCTCCCGAGGCATAAGTATTTTTAAAACTTAATAATCCAACAGTTAAGGTAAACTTGTCCATCGGAGAAGTTAAAACTACTAAAGGCCAGAAAAATTCATTCCATGCCCCTTGAAAAGTTAAAATGGTAAGTGCTCCTAAGGCAGGTTTAGCCAGGGGTAACATTATCTTTGAGAAAATTTGATAAGTACTGGCTCCATCAATCCGGGCTGATTCTTCCATTTCTTGGGGTAAACCTTCAAAAAATTGTTTCATTATAAAAACTGCAGCCGCACCCACTAACCCTGAAATAATTAACCCGGTAAAGGTATTTAAAAGACTTCCGCCACCAAATAATTTAGTGAAACCAAAAACACCATCCCGTAATACTAAATAATTTGAAATAAAGGTTACCTGTCCGGGAATCATCATGGAAAAAAGAATAAAGACAAATAAATAATTTTTTCCAAAAAATTTAAGCCTGGCTAAAGCATATCCTGCCATCGAAGCAAACGTTAGGGTAGTGATAACTTTAATTATACTAATAAAAAGGGAATTAAATATCCAGGTGGTAAAAAGTCGCTTCCCGGTACTACGGCTATAATTTTCATTAAAAACCCTAAAATGGTTATGGAAAATATAAGGGATAACCCCGCTCACTAAATTATTCCAGCTCTGCGACATCCCTAACCGTTCTATTCGGTTTGGGGCAAGAGTTACTTTTACAAATTTAACTTTATGTGGAACCTTTAAATCCATAGGCAGTTCATTAAAATCTTTTTGGCTAATATTTACTATAGTTATCTTATAACTAATCAGTATACCATCCTTATTTGAAACACGATTAATCTCTTCTATTGGTTTAATTGTAACAAAATCAGCAACAAATTCCTTATCTAAATCTAAGGCAGCTGCTCCGTGCCCAGCAAATCTCTTCGGGATAATTACTTCGGGGGGTATAATTTCAATTCCCATCGGATATTTATAAGTAATCTGCAAAGAAACTTCGTGACCGGACTTTAATGCACCAAAAAAACCACTTCCTCCACCTTGTCGGGCAAGTGTATAAGCTCCTATCCAATTTTTTAGTGATAATTGTTCAGTCTTTAAGGTGGGTGGCCATTCACTAGGATTGTCTTTTAAACTCGACATTGCTCCAAAGAGAAAAGTCCCCATAAAAAGTACGGAAAATAGCAACAAAATTAAATAAATTGCTCCTACATTTATCCAGCGTCGACGCTTAATTTTTAGATTTATATCACTATTATAATTCTGTTGAATTTTCATTAATCCCTTAAATCCTTTCCATCACCGAGAAATATTTTCTGAATCAGAACTACAATCAGGGTTAAGACTGCTAAAATAATAGCAGCCGCAGCTGCCATACCTATTCTGGGAACAGAGGCGCCCGGAAAAGCACTATAATATACATAATAAGCCAGGGTTATGGTGGATTCTAAAGGGGCCTGACCGCCTATAATTTTAACTTGATCAAACATCTGTAAGGTACCGATCAACCCTAATGTAACTATTAAAAAAGTTATATGTTTTAATTGAGGAACAGTGATATACCAAAATTTTTGCCACCCTTTGGCGCCATCTACCTCAGCCGCTTCATATAATACCTTAGGGATACCCTGTAAACCGGCTAAATATAATATCATAAATGTGGGAACAGTAGTCCAGATATTCAAAATCATAATAGCGCCAAGGGGTCGAGGAAAAGCCAAAGGACCTGCCCAAGAAGGAACTTTTTCCCTGGTATTTAACCAAAAGATGTCGACTGCCTTTGCTTCGATTGGTTTAATAATACCAAAATCTTTAAGAAGATAGGTAATAACGGAAGCTAAGATAATAGATAAAACAATATAACTGGGTTCAAGATATTGAACTGGCCTCCCCCTTAATTTTTCTGTAACTACTAATAATAATTGTATTCCTACTAAGAGGGTTAGGAAAATCCCTATTGTTAAACCATATTGATGAAGTAGGGTTAAAAGATAGTTTATAACTCCTTTTCTTTGAAACATCCAGATAAAAATTAGAGTAATAACAATACTAGATGTAATACTGGGCATATAATAAGCAGTCCTAAAAAATTTAATTCCTTTTATCTTCTGATTCATAACCACTGCTAAAAGTAATGCAAATATGGTCTGTAGGGTAGTTACTATAATGGCAAAAGTTAATGAGTTTTTCAGGGCTCTGGTAAACAAAGATTCTTTAAAAAGACCTATATAGTTTTTAATACCCACCCAGTTAGGTATTGAAAAGAGATCATAATCGGTAAAACTAAAATATAATGACCGAATAAAAGCATAACTAAAAAATATTATAAACCCAAATAAAAAAGGAGATAAAAAAACATAAGGAGCTGCTTTCTCATTTAAAGAACTCCATCTATTTCCCATTTTTTTACCTCCATTTATTATTCTAACATTATCTTAATTTTAATAAAAATTAAAAAAACTAATAAATGAAATAAAAAGGGGAAGAGACAATCCTCTCCCCCTTTTTATTAATGCCCTATTATTTCATTAACTCATTTAATTGCTCTTGTGCTATTTCTAATGCTTCATCAACTGTCTTTTGTCCGCTCATTACCTCAGATAAAGCTACATTAATCGGGCTCATCCACTTATCACCATATTCTTTAAATTTAAATGGTTTTACATATCCTGCAGATGCACCCTCAAAAACTATTTTATTGGCTTGTGCTTCTGGGGTATCTTTTTCAAAATAAGGATTATCGGCTAAAACTTTGCGGCTCGGTATAGCTAAACCCCGTTCTAAAATAAATTGCTGAGCAGCAGGACTGGTTAATGCTTCCATTACTTTAAAGGCGGCATCTTTATTCTTAGAATTAGCATTCATCCCCCAGGCAACAGTATAAATAAGATTACCTGGCTGGCCAGTCTTAAGATTTTTAGGTAATAAAGTAGCCCCATATTTTAAATTAGGGGCTTCATCCCTTAAAAAGCCGAGAACCCAGCCACCCTCTAAAGCAACAGCTACCTTTTCAATAGCAAAGGCACCACCGTTCCAACCTTGACCAACATCGGCTGGCATAATTCCTAATCCCTTTTCTTTTAACCCGGTATACCAGTTAAATGCCTCTTTAAAAGCCGGATCCATAAGATTGGTTTTGCCATCTACAAAGGGTTCCCAACCGGCAGCATAGGCTATGGCTCCAAATCTGGCAAAGTCAGGTGCTAATGCTATTCCCGCTACTTCGCCACCAAAGGCTTACACAACTTTTGCTAATTTATTTTCTAAATCATCCCAGGTATCATTTTCATTAGGATAGGCTACATCAGCAATATCAAAATGATCTTTATTGTAGAACAGAGCAAGGGAATTAAAGTCTTTGGGGATACCATATGCCTTGCCATCAAAGGAAAATGCATCTAGCAAGGAAGGAATTATATCATCCTTACTTATAACAGTTGACTTGGCTAAATAATCATCCAATGGTTCTACTTGTCCAGACTTAATTATATATTCTGCCCAGAAGATATCCATATAAAATAGATCTGCAGCTGTACCGGCGGAAAGGGTATTGATTAAATTCCCCTGATAATCATCTACAATTGGCTCATAAATTGCAGTTATCCCTGTGCCAGCTAATTCAGGAACAACAAATGATTCAATTAATTCTTCCACAATAGACAGATCAATTCCACCAGTACCGGAAATCCTTACCTCAGTTTCCGCCATACTTACAGCAGAAAAAATAAGCAGCATACTTACGATTAATAAAATACTTAAATTCTTTTTCATTTTTCTCCTCCATAAATTTTATTTTCAAAATTACTAAACAAGTATACATCTGTAACAATTTTTACAGCATCTATCCCCTCCTTTCATTTTTTAAATTTACTCTCAGGTGTTTCTTTAAGTTCCCCATCTAATTTATTAATATAAACAGCGCTACATGAATTTCTAATTATTAATTTTGGTTTCAACAAATACCTTTTTTGTGGTTCTTCTTTTTTTAACTTATTTAAGATTAATCTCACAGACCATTTACCCATACCAACAGCATCCTGTCCAATGGTAGTTAACCTCGGCGTGGAATAATCTCCCATAGGGATATTATCAAACCCAACGATAGACATATCTGTAGGTAAATTAAAACCATTTTTTTTAAAAGCTCTCATAGCTCCCATTGCCATCAAATCACTGGCAATGAAAATCGCAGTCGGTGGTTTTTCTAACTTCCTTATCTTTTCTGCACATTGATAGCCGCTATTTTCGGTAAAATCCCCTGTAAAAACCAATCTTTCATCATAAACTTCTCTCTCTTCTAAATAACCTTGATAAGCATTTAATCTATCCCAGGAAACCTGAGCATTGCTATGGCCATTAATCATAGCAATTCTTCGATGACCTAGTCCCCATAAATAATCCAAGGCTTCAAAAACGCCTAATTTATTATCAGTGCTCACAAAATTAACATTTTCTCCTTCTATAAAAGTATCAATGATTGAAATGGGGAAAGTAGAATTTTTAATTTTTTTGATATGGGGGTCGTCTAATCGTAAGCCACTGAATATTGCTCCTTCGGCCCTTCGCTCCTTGCATAATTCTATATATGACTTTTCATTTAAAAGGTCGCTATCAATTGAAAAAAGAACGATGTCATAATTGTTTTTATTGGCTTCTTCTAAGATGCCGCCTAAAAACTGTAAACCTAAATCATTGCTAAAAGTATGTTCTTGTCTGCTAAATACAAACACACCAATTGTATTGCTTTTATTGGTTACTAATCTTTTTGCAATTGAATTAGGGGTATAATCTAATTCTCTTGCCGTTTCACGAACCTTTCTTTTAAGCTTTTCACTTATATCTTTTCTATTATTTAAAGCTTTGGAAACTGCTGCAGCTGAGATTCCTAATTTTTTAGCAATATCTTTAATGTTAGAACTCATCGAGGGGGGTTCTCCTTTAACGTTTAAGTAACTAATTAAAAAAATATAATCTTTCAATTATAAAGTATTTAAATTTGAGGGTTGCTTTAACGTTTAAGTGTATTATCTAAGATAATACACCATAAAATAAAAAAATGCAAATTATTTTCTATTAATTAACTGTAATTATATTAATAATCATTTTTACTGAAACTATTATTGAAGAAATTAATGGAGAGGGAGTAGTTAATTTTAATGCAATATTGATCTGTCTTTCTAATGATGTTGCTTGGAGAAAGGAGAAATTTCTTTTAATTTGTGGTTGTTATTAGTGCTTTCGACAAGTTCCTCAAGTTTTTGTAAGCTATATTTATAAAATTTCTTATAGCGGGGTTTTAATTCCAAACACAATACTCCATCATAATTTTTTAAAAGGCGGAATATCTTATTATAAGGGATTACTCCCCAGCCTACGGGCATATGCAAATCACCAATCCCAAATTGAATTAGATTAATGTCCTGTTCCTCATATGATACTTTGGGCTTGCCAAAATTATCGTGAATATGAACATGTTTTATATATGGTAGGGCTAATTTTATGGAATCTAAAAATTTAAAGTGATAATATTTAGAGGATAAATAAGCATGGCCAAAATCGAAAGTAATTCCTACATTCTCGCGATCAATCTTCTTAACCTGTTCAACTAATTCTTCGACCTTCGTACCATAATTATATTTACTAATTTCTCGTAAGAAAGTGGGCTTTGGTGTTTTTGGAGTAAGAACTGAGGGAGGAAGCGTTTCATCATTATTAAATCGTTTTGATAATTCCCAGATAGACTCTTCTTCTACATCCGGAGAGATATTTTCAATAGCAATGGTTACTCCTAAATCTTTAGCAAGGGAAGCTAATTCTTGTAAGATTTTTATTTCTATCTTCTTTAGTCTTTCAATCTTTCTTGGAGAAGGCAATTTTAAAATTTTATTTTGTATAATGTTCTCAGTTTTAATTTCTTCCTGTAAAGGAATTTTTCCACTATGGTATACAAAAATTTCTGCGCCTATAGCATTAGTAAACTCAATTCCCGACTTAAAGATATCCTTTTGTAACTGAAAATTGCTGGGATCCATTAGATTTAATAAATTGGGGCCATGAACAGTGTATTTTAACTTAAATTTCTTCAGGATGTCTGTAATGACCCTGGTCTGTAGCCAATTCAGTCTCCCTTTAAAGATAGCATCAACTCCGTGAACGGGTATCTCTACATAATCAAAACCATTGTCCTGAATACTTCCTAAAGTCTTTTCTAATAAATCTAAGTCACCATCTATTGTAGGGGAATCTATATTTATTCCAATTCCTTTTATATTCATATCTCCAAATACAAACCAAATATATTTTTACTAATTATTTCACATTATAACACAATCAAATTCATATACAAGGTAAATAAAAAATATATTTTAAAATATTTTTAGAAAGTTTTTATCGCCCTCCTTTTATACCTCCTAAAGTAATTTCCATTAAATATTT
>CAZWFH010000012.1:0-18710 GCA_964632105.1 uncultured Atribacterota bacterium | reverse complement strand
AATGCACGCAAGTGGTGTTGATGGCCAACAATCAGTTTTTCATTTTCATATTCATCTACTATCAAGATTTAAGGACGACAAATTGAATACGTGGCCAAATTTGCCAAAAATTGAAATTGATAAAGATGAACTCTTGGAAAAACTCCGACTCGACTAAATTTACATTATATAACACAGCATATACACTACGCGCTTGCTCCCTTGCTCTCCGGGACATTATTCCCTTCGGTCGCAATCGTATAGAAGGTGATAGGGGACGGTTCTCTATCACACTTTAATCCTGATACTACCCTTCGATTAGTATGACAGAGAACCGTCCCCTATCACCTGACATTAAAATATGACAAACGAAACGTCCCCTTGTCTTACTTGTCTTAGGAGGTGGTGATAAACAAAAGTTTAAAGTTCCGTGTAATTTTTTCGTGATGATTTAAGATTAAATTTTAAAGGAGGTAATCTTAATGAGAAAGTTAATAGTGGTGTTGTTAAGTGTAATGATATGTTTACTGGGAGTTAATATGATATTTGCCCAGGAGACGGAGGCTGATTCATCTTTAAAACCACATCCCCAACGGACGATTGACCGGGTTAGACTCATGCCCAATAGCCCTGAACCTTTTTTAATGAGAGATTGGCGTCAGGTGGCAATTGATTATTACAATTTTGTCTTTGATTTTACTAAAACAGGGACTTATTTACCTTTGATCTGGTGGGATAATGAGCAAATTAACTATGAGCGGAAGGGTTTTGGCTTACAAACTTATGTCGGTTGTCCCAACCCGGCAGGCGGAGACCATGAAGCAATAAATGCGATGGGGGCTGTGCTTGGAGCCACGATGGTAAACGTTGATACGAGTAATTATCAGGATCAAGACTGGGTTTTAATGCTTGGTAATTATTTTAACCGGGATAATAAGCAAAATATATTTGCCAATCGTACAAGTGCTGTTTCAGGAGGGTCATTCTGGTATGAAATTTTACCGAATGTTTTAATGTTTCAACTATTTCATTTTTACCCGGAAACCGAAAACCTTAAGGAGCAGTTGCGAAGTGTAGCTGATCGTTATTATGATGCCTTGATTGCAATGGGGGCTTCATTTGGACCCTGGCAGACACCTGATTTTGAATATACTGGTTTTGATTTCAGCCAGATGGCAGCCCAGAGGGGTGGTTGGCTTGAACCCGATGCTGCTGGTGGTGTAGCTTGGATCCAATTGATGGCCTGGCATATATTTGGAGATGAAAAATACTTGCGTGGTGCTGAATGGGCTTTACAATTCTTAGAGGAAAGGAGAGAAAATCCTCTTTATGAAATTTTAATGCCGATTGGTGCGATGGCGGCTGCCCGAATGAATGCTGAGCTGGGACGGGGTTATGACCTTCATAAACTGATAAATTGGTCCTTTGGCACCCCTTATAGTTCTGTCCGCCGTGGTTGGGGAGTGATTGCTGACAGGTGGGGAGATTATAATGTTGATGGCCTGGTTGGAAGTATGACTGATGGTGGTGGTTATGGCTTTGCTATGAATACCTTTTTACAAGCGGGTATTCTTCTTCCCCTGGTACGTTATGATGACCGCTATGCCAAGGCAATAGGTAAATGGATTTTGAATCTGGCTAATGCGTCCCGATTGTTTTATGGTAATGGTTTACCTTATGAACATCAAAGCCCGGCTGGTCGTGACTGGTTGAGGGAATATGATCATAATCATGTTCTGGCCTTTGAGGGTTTACGCCAGAAGCAATATGAAAAAAGGCCGGCTGCTACCGGGGATCCAGTTACTTTTAATTGGGGGCCCAAGACTAATATTGGGCTTTATGGTTCTTCTTATGTGGGGGTGCTGGGAGGAATTATTGCCCCGACTAATCATGAAAAGATTTTACAATTAGATGTTATTAAAGCTGATTTTTTTGGATCTGAAGCCTATCCGACATATTTATATTATAATCCTTACGGTGAAACTAAAGAAGTTATAATTGAGGTTGGTGATGGCCTTAAGGATTTATATGATGCGATTACTAATGTTTTTATTCACAGAAAGGTCAGTGGGCAAACATCATTTAAGATACCAGCTGATACAGCAGTTTTACTGGTGATCGTACCTTGTGATAGAGAGGTGGATTTTGAAGGAAGAAAAACCTATCTTGATGGAAAGGTAATCGACTTTAATAATGGTATCCTGGATGAAGATATTATGGAGACACCAGCGATTATCAGAGAAGTTGTAAAAAGGATTAAGGATGTAGAAATGAGAGCTGCAGCAGCTGAACCAGGCCAATTATTAATTAATACCAGAATTGAACTAAGGTCTCATGGTGCACCAGATAATCTAGGTAACGGAAAGATAACGGCTGGTGTCTTTATGGGGATTCCTAACCTGGCTGCTGATGATTATCTGCAAACAGCAGAAGGAACAAATATTAGCCTGGTAGAAGGTAAATTATCCGGGGCAAGTGGGGGACTTGAAGTATTAACTGATGGCCTCTGGCCTGCAACCGCTGATGCCCCAGCTGAGGTAGTCTTTTTTACTGCTGGTGGCAATGGTAAGTTATTGATTGATTTAAATGCTTTAGTTGAGGTGACTGAGGTCAATCTCTATTCACGACATAAAGATAACCGGACTACTCAGGAATATAGTGTTTATGGGAGTAAAGCTGAAACTGTAACTGATTTTGACCCTGGTAATACAGAAATCTGGACCTTTGTCGGGGGTGCCCATAGTGGCCACCGCCAGGGTGATGGGGGTTTTAACGGGGTAATTGGTAGTAGTATTACGGCAGTTCCTGGTACTGAGATAGGCCAACTTCGTTATTTACTACTGGTAATTGAAGATGCCCCATCATATAATGGTGATGGCACCTTTATAGCGGAGATTGATGTAAATATAGCAGAATGAAGCAGGAAGCAAGAGGTAGGAAGCGGGATGTAGGATTCGAGATTAAACTGAAAAATCTTGCAGCTCGCTTCTAGCCTTCAGAATGGGAACTGATCCCAGGATCGCCATTTCTTCAATTGCCTTAATTGTTTGCTGGAAATTTACCGGTTATTATGGTTTGTTCTTTTTATCAGGTTTGAGTAATATCCCTAAAAGTCTTTATGGTTAGTGTGAACTTTAGTGAGGTAGTTAGTGATTCAAAATTTGAAACTTATTTAATATTATGTTAGTATTAAAAAAAGATGATATAGTTTTAAAAAAATTGGAATCGCTTCCAGTAATTAATTTTGGCAAAAGCAAAATTATACTTTGTAGCATTAGAATTTAAAAAAATATTGATGACGAAGGGAATTTTTGTTAGTAAGCTCATTAAGCTATTAATGAATAAAACTAAGTATAAATACTCGAAAATTAGAAATCAAAAGAAGTGATTTAATCAAAATAAACCAAAGAAAAGAATTTGTTGGGATTTGAATTATTATAATGCAATCGTTCGTATAATTATTTAAGAACGAAAAAATTAGAATACAAAATTTATCTACTGAACTTATTGGTATGAATTAAGAACAGCTCCTATTGCAAATAAGGTAAAAAATTAACCCTGCGAAAATTGAATAAGACTTTTACGTGTAGGATGTAGTATAAAAAACAAAGAATTTTTCTTAATGTGGCAGGGAGTTGATAGGGGGGGGTGATATAAAGAAAAGACAATTTTTCTAGAATATTTTTAGAGTTTAAAAATATTTTTTTAGGAGGTAATCTTAATGAGAAAGTTAATAGTAGTGTTGTTAAGTGTAATGATATGTTTGCTGGGAGTTAGTATGATATTTGCCCAGGAGACGAATGTATATCCTACTGTGGCAGAGTATGAGAAGCTTACAGGAAAGACCATTGAGAAATTTAACGAAGCTCCTATGCTTGAAACAAAGGTGGCGGAAGGGATACTTCCTCCGGTGGAGGAAAGACTTCCTGAAGATCCTTCAGTTTTAGAGCCATTAGAAGAGATTGGGCAATACGGAGGAAGGCTGGTTTATGTACCTCCCGGTCGTCTTAGAGATGTGAGAAACCATGGGCTATTTATGCGTTCTCCGGATGGTGCAAAAATACACCCTGATATAGCTAAAGGTTATGAATACTCCGAAGATTATAAAACCCTTACTATATATTTAAGAAAAGGGATTAAATGGTCGGACGGAATGCCATTTACCGTTGATGATATTCTTTTCTGGTGGGAAGACATGATGCTAAACGAGGAGTTAACTCCTGCAGGACCGGGAGGAGAATGGAAACCGGGAGGCGAAGTAGCTGAATTTGAAAAGGTGGATGATTGGACTCTTCGCATAAATTTTGCCGCACCTAATCCTGGTCTGATAGCTGGGAAAAGTCATCCTTATGGAATGGCACAAGGACATTTCTTCAATCCCAAGCACTACCTTCAAAAATGGCACATAACGTACAATCCAGAGGCAGATGAACTGGCTAAAGAGGAAGGTTATGAGCATTGGTGGCAGGCACTGAGTTACCACCAGGGGAAATGGGAGACACATTTGCGTATAGGTCTTCCCACCCTTAGCACGTGGATAGTAACCCAAATAACACCAGAGTATATGCTGGCTGAGCGAAATCCCTACTTCTGGCAAATAGATACCGCTGGCAATCAGCTTCCTTATATTGACGAGCTTTTTGTTCCCAACTTTGAGGATCGGGAAGTAATCATCATGAAGGCAATCGCTGGAGAGTTAGATTTTGTACAAGGGTATGAGAAGCTGACAATGGATGATTATCCCCTTTGCAAGGAAGGTGAGAAGGAAGGCGATTATCGTGTTCTTCTCTTTAGGGATTTTAAGTCAGATGGGGTGATTTCAGTTAATCCCCTTACCCCGGATCCAGTGGTGAGGGAAATCTTGGGAGACATTAGATTTAGACAGGCACTCTCCCTGGCAATTGATCGTGAGGCGATAAATGATACCGTCTTCTTTGGATTATCAAATCCTGGTCAGTATGCACCTCTACCTGCGAGTAGTTTTTATAAAGAGGAGTGGGGGACCTATTATGCTGATTATGATATAGGAAGAGCTAATACCCGTTTGGACGTAATGGGTCTAAAGTGGGATTCGGAGCATGTATATCGTCTAAGGCCTGATGGAGAAACATTGGAGATATTATTTGAGTCGGGACACGGAAGTGATCAGGAAGCAACAATGGGGGAAATGTTGGCGGAGCAATGGAAGGAAATTGGAGTAAAACTATCTGTCAGGACTGAAAAATGTACTCATGAGCGAATAACGGGAGACTTATGTGAGCTTTTTACCACCGTTCCTAGAAGCAGAGGATGGGTGGATGTAGCAATAGCATCATTAGAACCATACTTCTGGGGCCTTGGGGAAGGATGGAATAAATGGCTTGATACTGATGGAAAAGAAGGAGTAGAACCTCCAGCGGAATGGAAAGAGGTTAAAAAGTGGGTTGATGAGGTGACTAAACTTTGTCCGGGAACAGAAGAATGGATTAGTTTAAAGCAAAAAATATGGGACGTTAGAACAGAACAGCTTTGGGTAATTGGGATAGTAGGGCAGGCCCCATTATTCCATTTGGTAAAGAATTACGTGAGAAATGTTGCCGAGGAGGGTCTGTTTGGTTGGTCTACTGCTATGGATATAGCTTATAGGCCACAACAATGGTTTATAAAAAAGTAGAGAACTGAAAAAGTAGAGAACTGAAAAAGGGGATTTTGTCTGACCTTCAGGCAGAATCCCCTTCGTCAAAGGGGAACAAAAATGTTATTTTATGTTATACGACGATTGCTTTATATGATTATTATCTTATTTCTATTGTCCGTTGTTGCCTTTGTCATCATACAACTCCCTCCTGGTGATTATGTGACTGCTTATGTAGCTGAAATGCAGAGCATGAGGGGTGAGAGATTGGCAGAAGAAGAAATTATTGCCTTAAGGAAAATCTATGGTGTAGATCAGCCAATGTATGTCCAATACTCTAAATGGTTGTGGAAGTTGTCTCATGGAAATTTTGGGATGTCTCGAGAATTGCAAAGACCGGTAATTGATTTAATAGCTGAACGATTACCTTTAACAGTGATGATATGTATTCTTGCCACCATTTTCACCTACGCTGTGGGTATGCCCATAGGAATTTATTCAGCTATTCGTCAGTATTCTATCGGTGATTATTTTTCTACCGTCTTTGGTTTTATCGGCCTTGCTGTACCTAATTTCCTTTTAGCCCTTATATTAATGTTTCTTTTTTATAAATATCTTGGTTTCAGCATAGGCGGTCTTTTCTCTCTCCAGTATATGGACGCATCCTGGAGTATGGGAAAATTTATAGATATGTTAAAACATCTTCCTATCCCCGTGATAGTTATTGGCACACCGGGTGCAGCTGCGCTTATTCGCACTATGCGGGGGTGTCTGTTGGATGAGCTTCGCAAGCAATATGTCATCACTGCTCGAGCTAAAGGACTTGAAGAAAGAACCCTTTTATTCAAATACCCGGTTAGAGTAGCCATTAACCCGATAATTAGTACCATAGGTTGGACACTTCCCTGGCTTATCTCTGGAGGAACCATCACATCGATAGTGCTTGGCCTGCCTACTATGGGACCTTTACTTTTCCAGGCACTATTGAAGCAGGATATGGAATTAGCTGGAAGCATCCTTATGATTTTATCCTTTTTAACGGTAATAGGTACTTTTATTTCTGATATTCTTTTGGTTTTACTGGATCCTCGTATTCGATATGAAAAATCAGCAGTTTAAGAAGGTTTACAAGGTAATGAAGAATAACAAAAGAAAGATTAGCGCGGAAGAAAAACTTTATGTAGCTACGCAGTGGCAGCTTATGCGGCGAAAATTTAAAAAACATAAGTTGGCTATACTGGGTGGGACTACATTAGTTATTTTTTATATTTTAGCTATATTTTGTGGGTTTTTTTCTCCTCAGGATATATTTAAACAGCATTCAGGATATATCTACGCTTCCCCCCAGACAATCCATTTCTTTGATGAAGAAGGTTTTCATCTTCGTCCCTTTGTCTATGGGATGGAGAGAAAAATTGATCCAATAACTTTTCGTAAAATATATATTGAGGATAAAACCAGGAAACTTCCTATTTATTTTTTTGTTCGCGGTGATAAATATAAGCTCTTGAACCTATATTCGACCGATATTCATTTCTTTGGAGTAAAAGATGGACCAATATTTTTATTTGGGGCGGATAAATTAGGGAGGGATTTATTTTCTCGTAATCTTCATGCTGCCCGTATTTCTTTATCTATAGGGTTAGTAGGAGTAGCCATTAGTTTTATATTGGGATGTATAATAGGAGGAATATCTGGATATTTTGGAGGAATGGCTGATATGGTTACCCAGAGAGTTATAGAATTTTTAATTTGTATACCCACCATTCCCCTCTGGATGTCTCTAAGTGCGGCTCTGCCAAAGAAATGGCCACCAACTAAAATTTATTTTGGTATTGTCGTTATCCTTTCCATTGTAGGCTGGTGTGGATTAGCGAGAGTGGTAAGAGGAAAGCTCTTAGAACTAAGGGAGGAAGATTTTGTTATGGCGGCTAAGATTTGTGGAGCAACCTCGGGAAGGATAATCACCAGACATCTTCTCCCCGCATTCTTAAGCTATCTTATAGTGAATGTGACCTTAGCTATACCAAATATGATCTTAGGAGAGACTTCTTTGAGTTTTCTTGGTTTAGGGATGCGCGCTCCGGCAGTTAGTTGGGGGGTTCTATTACAAGATGCACAAAATGTGCGTACACTTGCCCTCCACCCCTGGCTTTTAATTCCAGGATTATGTGTCATTATTACCATTTTAGCCTTTAATTTTTTAGGGGATGGCCTCCGTGACGCAGCTGATCCATATAAGTTATAAGTAAGGTTTTAAGGAAGGAAAGATGTATTGTGGATTTCGAGAATAAGACAATCTTAAATAATAAAAATATCCCTTTATTACAGGTAAAAAATCTCAAGGTTTACTTTTATTTAGAGGAAGGAATCCTAAAGGCGGTTGATGATGTAAGCTTTGATATTGGTAGAAAAAAGGTCTTGGGTATAGTAGGGGAGTCTGGTTGCGGAAAGAGCGTCACTGCCCAGTCAATTCTTCGAATTGTTCCTCATCCGGGAAAGACGGTGGAGGGGGAAATCCTTCTTCATCAGAATGGTAATCTCGTTGATCTTGCTAAATTAGACCCCTTTGGAAGGGAGATAAGAGCCATCAGGGGAAAGGAGATAACCATGATCTTTCAGGAACCAATGACCTCGCTTTCCCCGATTCACACTATAGGGAATCAGATTATGGAGGCAGTTCTTCTTCACCGGGATATGAGCCAAACTGAGGCAAGGGAGCTTACATTGGAGATGCTTTACAAGGTTGGTATCTCCAATCCTCACCAGAGGATAGATGAATATTCCTATCAGCTCTCCGGAGGTCTTCGCCAGAGGGCGATGATTGCCATGGCTCTATCCTGTAATCCTTCTCTCCTGATCGCTGACGAACCGACCACTGCCTTAGATGTTACAGTTCAGGCTCAGATTCTGGAGTTGATGAAGGAACTGCAGAAGGAATTTGGTATGTCAATTATATACATTACCCATAATTTAGGGGTTATTGCCGAGATATGTGATGAGGTATTAGTGATGTACTTAGGAAAAGTGGTAGAACATGCAAGTGCTGATGAGATCTTTCATAATCCCCTTCACCCTTATACGATAGGACTTCTAAAGTCTATCCCTAAGGTGGGGAAAAAGGCAAGGACGCGACTTGAGGCTATCAAAGGAACTGTCCCCCTTCCCTTAGATCTTCCCAGGGGATGTAGGTTTTACCAGCGGTGTCGAGAGGCAAAGGAAGGGATATGCGACGTGGATAACCCTTCGTTAATCGAGGTAACAAAGGGTCACCGGGTAAGTTGTTTTTTATATAAATAAAAGATAAAAATGAGGATAGATATGATAAAGAAAAGCGGAATGCCTCTTTTGGAAGTAAAAAATTTAAAAAAATATTTTCCTGTTGAGGAGGGATTCTGGAGAAAGACAGTTGGATATGTTAAGGCGGTAGATAAGGTCAACCTTTACATCAACGAGGGAGAGACCTTAGGAGTGGTAGGAGAATCGGGCTGTGGAAAGACAACACTGGGAAGATGCATCTTGAGAGCCATCGAGCCAACCGAAGGGAGTATTCTCTTTCGGCTGAACAGTGATATAATTGACATTACCAAACTTGACAGGGAATCCCTAAGAGCTACAAGAAGGTATACCCAGATGATCTTTCAAGACCCTTACTCCTCGCTTGATTCAAGGATGACCGTCCTGGATATCGTAAGTGAGCCACTTTTGGTTAATAACCTTGCCACAGGAAGAAAGATGGAGGAGAGAGTAAAAGACCTGGTCAAGGTAGTGGGTTTAAATGTAAAGCATCTAAAGCGCTATCCCCATGCCTTTAGCGGTGGACAGAGGCAGAGGATTGGGATTGCCCGGGCACTGGCTTCTAATCCAAAGTTCATCGTCGCCGATGAACCGGTCTCAGCTCTGGATGTATCGGTTCAGGCCCAGACATTAAACCTTCTTCAGGATCTACAGGCCAGGTTTAAATTGACTTATCTTTTTATCTCCCATGACTTAAGTGTAATTGAGCATATTTCAGATAGGGTAGCCGTTATGTATGTGGGAAAGATAGTGGAGCTGGCCAGGACAGAGGAATTCTTCCTTAATCCCCTTCACCCTTATTCGGAGGCACTCTTATCTGCTTTACCCAAGCCAGATCCTCGCCTGAGGATGAAGAGGATTATCTTATCCGGTGAGGTGGCTAATCCGGTCAATCCTCCTTCAGGCTGTTACTTTCATCCAAGGTGTAAATACGCCGAAGAGATATGTAAGAAAGAAGAGCCCGGATGGAAGGAAGTTAACCCTGAGCATTTTGTCGCCTGTCACTTTGCTAAAGAGCTAAGTCTTAAGGGAGTTATTTGAAGATATGTTAAAGATTTCCCTTATATTTTTGGCCTTTATCGCCTTCTTTGTCTTAATCTTAAAAGTTGTTATTATACAAATGGAAAGACTTACCGGTAAGTATATAGCTGAAAAACACCGAGCGATTGAGGAAATTGTTAATACGGGAAAAGTACCTAAGATCTGGATGGGCAAATTAGAAAAAAGAATTTCCTCGGTGAGCAAAACTCAAGGTCGATCAGAGAAAGTACTCAAAATGAAAATGCAATCGAAGACCATTATCTTAAAGAAAATTGACCATTTAATAGATTATTCTAAGACATCCCCTTTTGTTCAAGATAAAGAAACAAAGGAGATTTTATTGAATAAACTTCTGGAAGCCCGAAGGCTCTGGGAAGAAAAAGATTGGGAGGAGATAATAGCTTCTCCTGAGTAAAAAGGAAACCATTTAATCGCTGTGCTGTCCCCACAGTGGATAAGGAGGAAAATTATGCTCAAACCTTATGGTGTACCTATTGAAAGACTAAATGGGGGCAAACCTATTGTTGCCCCAAAGAATAACTGGTGGGAGAATGAAGCAACTATTAATGCTGCAGCTTTTTATCTGGAAAGGTCTGTAACTAACGATCCAATCATTAGGAAATTAATTTCTGTGGAAAATCTTGATAACTCAAGATTGGAGAATGGGGTTGTAACAGTACATTACCGTGCTCTTTCTAAAAAAGCTCCAGGTAAGCAACACTCTCGGTCCTACGTAGGGCTGGCTTTGTTTACCCCCGAAGTTGAATTGCTCAAAAGATATCCGGAGCCCCTCATATTACCCTCAGAAAATTCCAAAGGATACGATTATCTCGGCGTTGAGGACGTGAGAATAACGAGGATTGGTGATACCTTTTATGCGTTGTATTGCGGATTTGACGGGAAAAATATGAGGGTTTGTATGGCAATTTCCCAAGATTTGATTAACTGGAAGAAGTTAGGATTAGTTAGAGGAGATATCAATTCTTCAAACAACAAAGACGCTGTTCTCTTTCCGGAAAAAATAGATGGTCATTATTTTATGATGCATCGTCCAATGGTTGGTGATGTCTCGAATTTCAGTATACATCTGGCGATGAGTAATTCCCCAATAGGGGTATGGAAGAATTGTGGAATGGTTCTTCATTCCTTTGAAAATCCGGCATACAAAGATTCCTGGGTCGGTGCTGGGTCTGTTCCTATCCCACTTGGAGATAAAAGATTTTTGGTGCTTTATCATACTGGGAATTATCTTAAATCTGGCAAAAGGGAGTATGATGCGGATGTTGCCATCTTCAATTTCCAAAACTTCTCACCGGACAATCCTGCAGGAATTGTCGAAAAACGCCTTGAACATCTAATGGTACCTGAAACGGAATGGGAGAAAAATAGTGAAATCTCTATAGATATTGTCTTCCCTGAGGGTTCCTATGAGTATCACGGTGAAATATATATCATTTATGGAGCGGGAGAGAGATATGTTTTTGCGGCAAAGGTGAACAAGAAAACCCTGTTAGAATACCTTGAAAAAAGCGACAATTCAAATCCTTTTGTCAGAAGCCCTTAATTTCTATAAGGAGTACATTCAATGAATGCACAGTGTTTAAAAACCATTAACAGAGTCGAGCTGATGCCAAACATTCCCTCGTCTTCCCAAATGAGGGATTGGAAAGGCAAACCAGAGATTTTTTCTCCTTTTCTTTTTTCGTTTCAATGTGCTAATATTTGTAGGAAAAATGGGCGAGAAAAAAACTATACATTCGCTCAATAAATGATAAAAAAGGAGTGATGAATATCTATGCCTAATTTAGAATCTGTTAATGGTATTGTTGTAATGGGTTCTTGGAATACCGATGGAGGGGTTTCTCGTCATACCACACCACTTGTAGAATGGTTACGTTCTCAGGGTTATAGAGTGAAGGTCTTCACTCATTACAAAAAGTCTCCTTTTGGAATGCCATTGAATGTAAAAGATGAAGATTTCGTTACCAGATGTTATACAACTGAAGGAAAACGTGTTCCGGGATTAGATTCCTTTAATTATAATCCCTTACTTGATATTATAGAACAAGAAGGATACAATATATTCCTGGCTGAAGACCTGGGAATGTTACCTATGAAGGAATTACTTGAAGTATTTCCTCGGATCAAGGAAAAGGCGAAGACAATATTGTTGAATCACGATAACGAGCCAAAGCCTAACGATAGTATTTTTTGGAAATTCAATTGGGATGCAGTGATAAATTTCTTACCCAGCCAAAATGAATTCATGGTAAAACACTATCTTGCAGAAAAAGTCTATCTGACGTCTTTTCCCTGTTATCCTGTACTTCACATAGACAGAGAGAAAGCTTGTAGGGGGCTAAATCTACCTGCAGATAAGAAGATAATCTTAACCTTCGGTGAGTACGATTTTGTTGATCCTTTTAATGTCCTTTATAGATTGAGAGAAGAGGACCCTTCTATCTATTTAGTTGCCTTGGTATATACCCAAGATATGAAAGATATTTTGGAAAATAAATTAAAAGAGCAAGGCTTCGATAAAGGATATGATGAGATAAGGATTGAAAGGTCTTCCTGGCAAAGGCGAGCAGAATACGTGTCGGCTTCTCGATTGGTTGTACTGGATAAAGGTAAAATAACTATTGGGGAAGGAGCTATTATTTCTTCCACTGCTTTTCAGATCATCGGATGGGGAACCCCAATACTTGCCAGTGATAATTTTTGGTTCAGACTATTTGGTAACGCAATATTAAGATTTACTATTGATGAAGAGTTTGTTGAACAAGCTAAACTCTTGCTTAATAATTTAAATACAAGAGAAAAAGTTCTTTCTCATGCCCTGGCATTTGCTTATGCTCATTCTCCCGAGAGAGTAGCCTCACAGATATTTTATATATTTCAACGCTGTTTAAGTTCTTCCCAATTTCGAAAATTAAGCCGTTTCAGAGGTAATCCCATTCTTAAAGCCCGACCGATATATGTCAATATAGGTGGCAATGAGTTGTATTGGGAGAAACTCGTCTACAACGCTGCTGCCGTAAGAATTAATGGAATAACTTATCTTTTCTACCGTGCGTTGGGGGAGGATGGGATATCGAGGATAGGTTTATGGTGGAGTAGAAATGGCTATCATCAAGATGGAAGGCTTCTATTTCCCATATTTGGACCTCGAGAAGATTACGAATTACCAAGAGCAACGAAAAAAAGACGAGAAGAACAGAGAAAACTCTATGGCATGGTTCGAGAAGTAGGAGGAACTGAAGACCCACGGGTGACTTTAATCGATGATACCCTTTACATGACTTATACCGCTTATGGAGATATGGTTCAATTGGCAATGGCAAAGATCGAAGTGGAAGATTTCTTAAAAGGTATAAAAGAATGTAATTCTTATGAAGGATGGAATAAGCTATGGGTAAGGAACGGACCTGTATTCAAAGCACTTAGTGATAAAGACGCAGTTTTATTCCCGGTAGAGGAACACAAAATACAACAACGTCAAATATCTTCTCGTAAGGGGGAAAATGAATTTGTAACTCTATTTCCCGAATTATTGGAGGGTAAATTTGCCTTAATTCATCGTATTCCTCCAGATATACAGATACTTTACACCGAAGAGCTTAGAAATGTTGGCCCCGGTGTCGGTAAAACCTTCTTCATGCCGAGACCGGGTATGTGGGATGGTGAAAAAGTAGGGGCAGGTGCTCCACCTTTAAGCACGAAATATGGATGGTTGCATATTTATCATGGCGTGGGAAAACGGAATGACAAAAAGGTATATAGATTGGGAGTAATACTTACTTCCTTTGATAATCCTGCAAAGATACTCTATGCTTCTCATATTCCCGTACTTGAGCCAGAAGAAGATTACGAAGTAAATGGATGGGTCCCTAACGTTGTATTTACCTGTGGAGTAGTTCCCAAATATAAAGATTCCAATGAAATTCTTGATGAAAATGATGAGATCATGGTATATTACGGAGCGGCAGATAAGGTGATAGGAGTAGCTGAAGCAAAGATAGGTGAGTTGATACCGAAAGAGTTAAGAGAATAGAGATTAATTCAAGTATATCTTTTTTAATATTAAAGATTTTTAATTATAGTAAAGGAGATAAAGTAGCTGATGATATCTTTAGATGGAGAGTGGGAGATAAGTGATGATGAAGGTGAATTTACCTTTACTGGGAATGTACCTGGAACTATACAGGGAGACCTTGTCTCTCAAAAATTAGTACCGCATCCATATATAGGTCTAAATGAAAGGTATATGCGAGACCTTGAAAGCAAATCCTGGGTATATATAAAGGATTTCAAATTGGATTCTTTGTCGATCGAGGAGAACGTGGAATTGGTCTTCGAAGGTATAGATACCCTTTCGGATATCTATCTTAACAGTAGATGTCTCGGAAACACAGATAATATGTTTTTAGAATATAGATTCGATATCAAAGATATTCTTAAAAAGGGTAAGAACATATTGAAAGTGAATATAAAGTCCCCCGTAAAAGAACCGAGAGCTCTGGAACGCAAATATGGTAAGATTGGCTCTACACATGAAGAATCTGCGAGACCGTATATCAGAAAGGCACAATATTCATACGGTTGGGATTGGGGTACTCGCCTGGTAACTTCCGGTATCTGGCGGTCTGTTTATATAGAATCCTATAAGAAAGCGAGATTAACAGGATGCACAGCATATCTGGAAGAAATTCATAATAAAGAAGGAATAATCAGGGTATCAGGATATATAGCATCTATTGTTGATCTTGATAATCTGGAGAACTATAAAGTAGAAGTAAAGGTAAATGATAGACCTGTTTTAGAATTTTTGTTAAAACATAGGGGAGGTGAATCTTACTTTGATGCTACTTTTACTTTAAGGGATATTCAGCTGTGGTTTCCCAATGGTCTGGGAGAACAATACTTATATAGTTTTGAATTTAAGCTAAAATATAAAGATATTGAGATTTATAAAGAAAAGAAAAAGATAGGCCTGAGAACCGTTGAATTGATAAGAAAACAAGATAGTGAAGGTGAAACCTTCATATTCGCCGTTAATGGTAAACAGGTATTTGCAAAGGGTGCCAATTGGATACCGGCTGATAACATTTTGACCTGGATAAAGTCTGAAGATTACGAAAAACTTCTTTATATGGCAAGAGAAGCGAATATGAATATGCTGAGGATATGGGGTGGAGGAATTTACGAAGACGAACAATTTTATAACTTGTGCGACAAATTAGGAATAATGGTATGGCAGGACTTTATGTTCGCCTGTGCAGAGTATCCCGATCATCTCGAATGGTTTAGAAACTTGAGTAATAAAGAAGTAAGAGAAATAGTTAGAAAATTACGTTATCATACAAGTATTGTTTTGTGGTGCGGAAACAATGAAATCAATTGGGGTTTTGATGAATGGCCTATGATGACCCATAAAGTTGATGGTGAATACCTGGGAAATAAATTATATCTGCATGATTTCCCGATGATATGTGCTCAAGAGGACCCTTCGAGACCTTATTGGCCTTCGAGTCCATACGGAGGAGACAAGGCAAATTCTACAAGTTCCGGTGATTATCATATATGGAATGTGTGGTCAGCTTGGGCAGATTATAAAGTTTATGCTAAAGAGAACGGAAGATTCATAAGTGAATTTGGATTTCAATCTGCTCCTGATCCGAAGACTATCAACTTTTATGCTAAAAAAGAGGAACAAGAGATATTCCATCCCGTTATATTAAATCATAATAAACAAAAAGAGGGACAGGAGAGGATACTACGTTTCATCAATACTCACTTCGGGATAATAACGTAATTTGATGCATTTGTCTATCTTTCTCAACTCAATCAGGCAGAAGCCATAAAATTTGGGGTAGAACATTGGAAAGCGAGAAAATACAAAACAGCGGGTACACTCTACTGGCAGTACAATGACAGTTGGCCAGTCTTCAGCTGGTCGTGTGTAGATTACTTCAAAAGGCCAAAAGCCCTTTATTATTATACTAAGAAGTTTTATGCTAATATTTTGCCTTTTGTGAATTACAAACTATCAAAGCAAACTCTTGAAATTATGGTTATAAATGATATACATGAAGAAAAAACAGTGGAGGTTTCACTGGAAATCTGGAATATTACAGGAGAAAAGACTTGGGAGAAAAAGTATAAAAAAATACAGATTCCGAGGGATTTCGTTTCCACAATCGATATCCTTAAGATACACGATTTACCCACAAATACACTATCCAATACTGTGATATACATTGTAGTGCAAAGCAATGAAGGGAAATTCGATAATTACTTTCTTTTTGATAACTTTAGAAATATACACTTGTCAGATCCAGAATTATCATATACCCGAGATGGTAACAATCTGATCTTCCGATGCAAACGTCCAGCTTTCGGAGTATTTATAGATCCTGAAGAGGAATATATACCCTCGGACAACTTTTTTCCTTTAATTCCTTCGATGAACAAGAGAGTAAGATGTGTATCTAGTAAGATAAAAGTAAGAAGTCTATACGATTACTTAAAAGAATAGGTTAATACTCAATAAAAATATCACTTAAAATAAGAGATTAAAGCATTCTATTTTTTAATTATTCATATCTAATTAAAGAATAAATAGATTTATGTCCAGAGTAGTATTTAGTTGTGGTCAAGCCGAAATTGACAATAGAATATTGGTCTACTATGGTGGAGCAGATACGGTTATTGGAGTTATTGAGCTTAATAAGAAGGATATAAAAATTGATTAATTTGTAATTAAAAGTTTTTGCAGACTCAATCTTCTACAAAAGAAAAATTCTCAATTCTTTCATTTCTAAGTAACTTTTATTTCTTTAAAAATTTAAAAGGAGAAAATTAAAATGGCTGATATTAATAAAAAGCAATACAAAGCTTTTATTGTACCTCACACTCATTGGGACAGGGAATGGTATCGAACGTTTCAACAATTTAGAATTAGATTAATTGATCTCATAAATAATTTAGTTGATATTTTAGAAAATGATAAAAAATTTAGTGATTTTACCTTGGATGGTCAGACCATTGTTCTGGAAGATTATTTAGAAGTCCATCCCGAAAGAAGGGAAATTCTAAAAAAATATATCACTGAAGGCAGAATTCATGTTGGTCCCTGGTATATTCTTCCTGATGAATTTCTGGTGAGCGCAGAATCAATTATAAGAAATTTGCTCTTAGGCCATAAAATAGCCTCTGAGTTTGGCAGAGTAATGAAGGTTGGTTATATACCAGATCCCTTTGGTCATATATCCCAGATGCCTCAGATCTTAAGAGGTTTTGGAATTGATAATATTATTTTTTGGCGAGGTATAGAATATGACCAGAGTCAGGGAAATGAATTTATCTGGCAGGGTCCTGATGGGACAGAGCTTTTTGCTGTTCACCTACCTAAAGTCGGTTATTGTAATGCTATGAGTTTACCAGAAGATGTAGACCAAGCATATAAGCTAATAAAAGGGGCAATTGATGATTTATTATCTCGAGAGACTTCAAAATCATTATTATTATTAAATGGTGTTGATCATTTAGAAGCTCAACCCCATATCCCTCATTTAACAAAAGAGCTGAATAAACGTTTTACAGATATTGAGATAAAACAAGGAAATTTAAAAGAATATATAGACTATGCCAAAGAGACTGTAAAACCTAATCTTAATAAAATTACCGGTGAATTTAGGTCGGCTAAAGGTGCTCCGATTTTACAGAGTGTATATTCTTCCCGTATGTATATCAAACAAGCCAACGAAAGGTGTGAAACCCTTTTAGAAAATTGGGCCGAACCGACTGCTTCTGTTGCTTGGTTATTAGGTAACAATTATCCAGAGAATTTAATCTGGACGAGCTGGAAATGGTTATTAAAAAATCACCCTCATGATAGTATCTGTGGCTGTAGTATCGATCAAGTGCATAAAGAGATGCTAACCCGTTTCGATTGGTCCAGACAGATTGCCCAGGAAGTAATTAACAAGAGTTTAGATTATATTACAGAAAAGATTAAGATCGATTATTTAAATAAAGATGAGTTGGCCCTCGCGGTCTTCAATCCTCTACCTTATTCTATAGATGAGAATGTAGAGGCAAGGGTTAAATTTCCTAAAGAGATTAACTTAAACCGGGTTAAGGTTTTAACTACAGAAGGGGGAGAGATCCCTTATCAATTAAAAGGGTATGGATTAGATTATAAAATTATTTTTAATCCTTTTAGATCTCCCCAGCCTCTGGAAGTTAATTATGCTGATATATCTTTTACTGCCAAAGATATTCCTGCCTGTGGTTATAAAACTTTTATTATTAAGGCAATTAATGAGGTAAGGATGTCTAAAGAATATGAGACTGATATAAGAGCTGGTAGAGATTACATCGAAAATAAATATTATAAAGTAATTGCTGAAAAAGGTAACCGAAAAGTAACCATTATAGACAAATTAAATAATAAAGTCTTTAAAAATTGTAATAGTTTTGTAGATGGAGGAGAGGCGGGAGATGAATATACCTATTCTCCTCCCTTGAATGATGAAATAATAGTTAGCCGATTGGATAATATTAGCATCCAGGATGTGGGTCCCTCAGAAGCTACTTTAAAGATATCGGGAAAGATGATGTTGCCGGTCGGATTAAAATCTGATAGGAAATCTCGAGCAGATAAGAAAATAGGGTGTCCTATTGCATCTGAAATAAAATTGTATAGTGAGATTCAGAGAATAGAATTTAAAACAAAATTTGATAATAAAGCCGGTGATCATCGTTTGCGGGTAGA
>CAZWFH010000011.1:0-18969 GCA_964632105.1 uncultured Atribacterota bacterium | reverse complement strand
AGGCAGCTGCATTAGCATCATTTTCTAAAACAACTTTCATATTAAATTCATCTTCTAATATTTTCCTTAAAAGTACATCTCTCCATCCGGGAAGATTGGGAGCAAAATTGATGATTCCTTTTTTAATATTGAGAGGGCCTGGTGCTCCAATCCCTATGCCTATTATATCGTCAAGAGCTATGGCAGATTGAACAATATTTTTATGAATAGTCTCTATTATTCTTTTAATGGTAGCTTCTTTACCTCTTTCGGCTAAAGTTGGAACTTTCAGGCGGTTTACTATCTTCCCCTGGTAATTCACTGTTGCACTAACAATATTCGTTCCTCCTAAATCAACGCCGATAGAATATTTTTTTTCTAAACTTTTTTTATCTACCATCATATATATTGCCTTCCCATCATTGCCACATTTTTTCTTTGTATTCCTTAAAAGCTTTTACTTGCTGTTGAATTACTTCTTCTGATTGTTGTACATCTAAATCTTTTGTTTCAATAGCAAAACTGGCTAAGCGCCCCTGCCATAAAATTCTTAATATCTCTAAAATATCTTCTTTTTTATCTCTTTTCTGTTCATAATAGTTTAAACTATGATATACTATTTGAGCCCATAAATCTATAGGAAAATTAAAGTCCTCCACACCGGAACTTTTAGATATTTTATCTAAAGAAGATATTATCTCTGCTGGTAAGAAAAAATTCTTTGCCTTTATTATCTCTTTATATCCTGATTTAAAATCATTTATATATCCTGATATATCCATAACCACTTCTTTAGGTGTCTCTACTTCTTTTATTCCAATCCTCTCTACACTTTTATCTCCCACTTTTCTTTTGGAGAAATCTTTATAAAAAATGGCTAAGTCCAAAATACTTCCTGTTACCTGATTGAACATAGGAACTAATAATACCTTGGGGTCTTTATAATGTTTGGTGGAATCATGACTTTTTATCCCCAATTTTGCTTCTATCATCTTCATGTCTTCACAGGCAGCGACCGTCGTAATAAATATATCTATTCCAAATTCAGCCGGGAAAAGAGGGTGGACTAAAACTTTTTTCACCATTTTAGCAGATAGACCATATTCTCCCCCAATAGGTTGTCTGATAGAAATTCCGTAAAGTGCTCGAGTCAGAGGATAAGCCAGATGATTGGTAATCACTCCATCATATTTATGTCTTACATAAAAGGGGGCAACCAAATCGTATCCGGTTAATATAGGCTGGACTAAATGTTTTAACCATTCCGGGATTATACTGGTAAGATCGCCATCTACTAAAGCTACTGCCTCTGCTCCTACTTCTTCTGCCTTAATAAATATAGTTTTTACTCCATTCCCCTTTCCGATTTTCCCAATTTGATCCAGTACCATCTTCTCTGTTCTGGTTACAGTTTTATTAGCTCTCTCTTTGGTATGGTCTTTAGAAAAACCATCTGAAACTATAATTAAGCTTTTCTTCTCCGGAAAATAGTCATTCAGCCCCTGATCAACTACTTTAATTACTCCCTCAATGGTATCTTCAACATTCTTAGTACAAATACCTACAACTATGTCTATCTTATCTTTCATTATAAATCTTCTCCTTTATTTTTAGTATATATAAAATCTGCTTCTTTAAGTGATTCTAAAGAACCTATATCGAACCATCTCCCCGAAAATGCAAATCCGAAAACTCTTTCTCTCTTGATTAACCACTTTATAAAAAATCCTATGGCATCAGGATTTTCTCCTGCATCTAAATAAGTTGAAATTCCTCTAACCCCTTTTTGAGATAATACATAGCAGGCGGTGGAAACCAGGGTAGAAGGTGGATTTTCGGGTTTTTCTATAAAATCTATTATCCTCATTTCCTCATCGACCTTTGCTACCCCATAATTTTGGGCTTTCTGAATAGATTTTAGGTCATATAAGGCAACTACATTTCCTTTTTTTTCTCTATAATAATTAATTAAGTCTCTTAAATCAAATTCAAAGAGATTATCCCCTCCAATAATCATCAATTCTTCATTAAAATTTTCTTTCTTTATTAAATATCCTAATGCTCCTACCGACCCTAACTTATTTTCTTCTAATAAAGTTGGCTCAATGACCAAAGAAATATCTTTAGTTGATTTATATCCTAATAACCATCCTTTAAAATTTTGTTCAAATTTTTCATTGGTAGATATTATAATCTTATCTATATCTTTTTGAGCTTCTAATTTCTCCATAATATATTCAATCATCGGCCTTCCGCCAACTGAAAGCAGTTGTTTGGGCTTATTTTTAGTTAATGGCCAGAGTCTCTTGGCATATCCGCCAGCTAAAATTATTGCTTTCATACTTAATACTCCTCTTTTATAGTTTTTGGTAATCAATTCTCAGTTTCCAATCAATTCTATCTAATTTATTAAACAAGAGGTGAAGAACAACATGGCTACTATTAATAGCTGTATGTCTTATCTGGTTATCCTGAGGAGGGAAATAGGTAGTAAGTAAATCTTTTATTGTGTGACTGGTGGGACTACTATAACAGAATCTTTCCCAGAAAAAATCATGAAGGTAGGCTATCACTTTAATGCCAGCGCCTTCATTCCAACTCTTAGAATATTGCTTTGCCTGTATCTTTATCGAATAGATGTATTCTCAAAAGATCAAATAAGACCTCGAGTTCCTTGTCCTCTTTTACTTTCAAATCGCCCGCTGTTTTAACTACAAGAAACCCAAACTCTTTTTCTAAATGAATAACTGTGTCTGATCGTAACAACTCTACAAAGTAGACTTTGCCTTTTGTTGATGCTACCTGGTCTGTTTGTGCTCGACCGGTTATATAAATATGTTCGGGTCTTATGCCTAAGATATAATTTCTCTTGTCTGAAAGCTTAGATACTCTATCTTTGAATTTATCCAATAAAGGTATTACTAAACCCTTCGCCCTCAAGTATAATACTTTATTCTGACTCAAGATCTCAACCTCAATAAAATTCATCTGTGGTGAGCCGATAAATCCAGCCACAAAGGTATTTACCGGATTATGATAAATCTCATCAGAACTGCCCAACTGTTGGAGTATACCTTGTTTCAAAACTGCGATTCGGTCACCCATAGTCATCGCTTCAACCTGATCGTGAGTGACATAAATTGTGGTGACTTTAAGATTTTCCTGCAATTTTTTTATTTCGGTACGCATTCTAACCCGCAACAGCGCATCGAGATTGGATAGCGGTTCATCCATTAACAATACCTTTGGCTCCATCACAATCGCTCTTGCAACTGCCACTCGTTGTCTTTGCCCACCGGAAAGCTGTGTCGGATAGCGGTCCAATAAACTATCTATTCCTAAAAGTTCAGCCGCCCAGTTAACTCGTTTTTCTATCTCCTTCTGAGGATATTTTTTAACCCTTAATGGAAAAGCAATATTGTCATTCACAGTCATATGTGGCCATATAGCGTAATTTTGAAATACCATCGATATATTCCTATCTTTTGGTGAAAGATAGGTCATGTCATCGTTATCGAAAAAGACTCTACCTGCAGTAACCCTCTCCAAACCAGATACACAGCGTAACAATGTCGTCTTGCCACAGCCAGAGGGACCAAGCAATACCACAAACTCACCTGGTCTGATCTCCAAATTTATATCATTAACTGCTTTTACTCTTTCAAAATATTTCTTCAAACCTTTAAGTCTTACCTTAACCAATCTTATTTTACCCCTCTTTCTCTCATCCGAGATTGTTAAACCTATAAAAATTTACTTAAGCGAGATACCCCACATGGTTACCAGATGCTTTCTTACAAAGAAAATAAAGACCATTGCTGGTATAGCCATAATAAACCCAGCAGTAAATTTATAATAATCTGGCGAAGCCATTGCAGTACTGAGAATATGTGCTGGCAGTGTCCTGTTTGTCAAAGTCAATATAGTTGCAACGAACACTTCATTCCATGAGATGATAAATGCAAAGATTGCTGAGGCGGCCAGACCAGGCAGGGCAAGTTGTAAAGTTATCCTAAAGAATGCCTGTATGCGTGAGAGACCAAAAATCATTGCCGCCTCTTCATAGTCCACTGATATGCTCGATAGAATGCTTGAAGATATCAGGATAATCATCGGTAATACCATAGCAGTATGCGCTAAAGCTACCCCCCAAATAGTATCACTGACTCCAATTTTCATAAAAATTATGAGCAAAGGTATGGCCAAGACCATTAAAGGAAACATCCTTGTCGCAAGGCACAATAATTTTAAAAAGTTCTTACCAGGAAAGATATACCTTGATAACGCATAACCTGCAGGCAAACCAATTACAAAACTAAGTAACATGGTCAATCCGGCAACTTTAATACTGGTTAGAATAGCCTTCCACGCTTCAAGCTCAAAGAAAAGGGCTTTAAATTGATTTATAGTGAAATGTGTGGGTATCACTTTCTCAATCTGATAGTAATCCTCAGGTAAGGCGAAAGCTGAGATTGTAATCAGTACCAATGGTGTCAAAAACCATATCACAATTAACCCCGCAATGATGATGGTAACCATTTGTTTAATTTTTAAGATTATAGGAATTCTCTGTTTCTCCATGTTTACCTTTCTATAATATTAATAAACTTATAATTTCTACTTTTCAAACCACATTTATGCTTCAAGGTGCTTGGTTTTTAGAAAAGTAATATATGCCCAACTAATGAGTATACAGATGAGAGCAATAATAAAACCATAAGTTGCTGCAAGCCGAAAATTGTTAAGCTCTGCCTGCTGATAATATACCTCCCCTGCCAGTATCGGAATATCTCTACCGGAAAGAAGCCAAACAACGCTAAATATCTGAAATGCAAAGAGCGTTCGAATAAGTAAAGCAGATTGCAGACTCGGCATAGTCAGTGGTAATGTTATATAAAAAAACTTTTGCCAGCTACTAAATCCAAATACATCAGCTGCCTCAAAATAATCCTTGCTTATCATCTGAAGACTGGCCAGAAGGATGACAAACACCAAAGGGGTTGCTCTCCACAATTCGGTTAGTACTATGACCCAGAAAGCACGTGAACTTAATCCTAAACCAAAAAAGTAAATAGGTGTCTCGATAATACCTAAACTCATTAAAAACTTGTTTAGAAACCCATGTGAGGTGAAAATATTATAGCTCATTAGGGCAGCTGACACATCACTCAATGCTAAAGGTATGGAAATGATATAGAGCACGGTCATATAACCTTTAAATCTACTGTTCACGAAAAGTGCAAGCAAGAATGCGAGAATAACCTGTAATGGCACTATAATAATCAAGAATAACAATGTATTTTTTAATGCTTTCCAAAAGGTATAATCTCGAGTCAAAGTAATAAAATTCTCAAAGCTAAGCTTTCCTGCTTCAGAAGTGAAAGCAATCCCTAAAGCTTTTATTAAAGGATAACCAACAAATCCAGCTAAATAAATCAAGACCGGAAGGAAAAGCAGATAAGGCATCCATTTTTTTTCTCTGCGGCTAAAAGATATCATTCTCTCTCCTCATACAAATTATTAAAAGAATGCGCCTCTCACTGTAAGTAAAAAGCTTAATTTTTACAGAGAGGCGCAAATGAATTACCTGTTATAGCAATGGTACACCAACTTCTTCAAATATCGCTCTTAACTTATCTGCTGCTGTTGTAATAGTCGTTTCAATATCAGCGCCTTCGACGACTATCTTAGTAAATACATCACGATAAGTTGCAGTAAATTCGCCGCCTTTTGCACCAAGACTGGGTATCATCACCATTACCGAATCTGCAGCTCCTGATTGTGCAAGCACTCCTGTGGCTAAAATCTTTAGTGGTCCTACTGGGATGGCACCTTCTGCTTCTTTTACTATGGGGAAGAAACCTACATTCTCAAGAATTTTAACCTGTACATCTGGTTTTGTGAGATAATCGATCAACTTAATGGCGTTATCCTTCTGCGGTGCATCTACAGGAATTGCCAAGCCTACAGCTACTGTTATATAACCCCTGCCTTGAGGCCCGCAGGGGACAGGAACGATAGCAAAATCTTCCGGTTTCTCAATTAAAGCATTCTTTACTCTTGCAGTATGGTCCCAAGCAACAAGTATTTCTTCTTTGAGTAAAGGTTCATCCATTGCCGCCCAAATAGAGCTTGATGGATGCACATACGGTAGGAGTTCTTTCAGATATTCCCATATTTTAACTGCTCGTAAACTGTCAAATGCTGCTGCTTGATAACCGGTAAATGACGGATGAATATAACCATGTAAGAAGCGATGCCATAAACCTTTCGGTGCCATCGGGAAACCAAGTTTAGGACCCTTGAATGCATCATTAAGATTTTTTGACCAACTGAGTAACGCATCATAAGACCATTTCTCGCTTGCACCGGTTACATCCTCGGCTGTCAAACCAGCTGGTAGATAATCGAATGCTTTCTTGTTAACTACCATTACATAGGTTGCCTGCATCAATGGTACATAAACTTTTTTACCAGCTATAACAGAATAGTCTTCCAGTGCTTTAATGAATGTCCGATTGGGTAGTACGATACCAGTAAGGTCGTCGAATAGGCCCTTCGCATTCATTAAATCGAGCCCACTATGTAGCTCGCAAACAAGCGATGTAGTTACTTTTTTGGCCTCAACTTCAGCAGATAGACGGATAAACATATCATTATAATTCGGCATAGTTATGAACTCTGCTTCAATACCAGTCTCATCGGTGAAGCCTTTAATTAATACCCCTTTGGCAAACACCTGCTCGGCTGCTGGTTCCATCTGTGTGGATACAAAGTTTAGCACTTCTCCAGCAAAGACAGCTGAAGTTAAAAGCATACTGATAACCAAAACCACAATAAATCTCTTTAACATTATAAATTCCTCCTTTTTTAATTTTAATCTTTGCAATACTTGTCATCAAATCAAAATAAGATATTTTATATTTTTATCACCCCCCTTATTCTAACTACTAATCATGTTTACAGCTACCCAAACCTGCAGGGCTAGAAAGAAAAATTACCAATATATTATTTTTATTAACTTATTTTTTAAATAATTTATACAATCCCTTTACGCAGTATTAGTTACAGGAAGTCTAATAACTTTTCCATTCTTTGATGAATTATAAGCAGCTAAAATTATTTCTAAAGAAGCTCTTGCATCCTCCCCGGTAATTATTGGATCTCTGTCTTCAAAGATACAATCTATAAATTCATCCAATATCATTCTTACATCGTCTCTCCACCAATATTCCCTAACCATTTTTTCTTTTCCATAAACTGCTAAATCATGATAAGGTTTACTAATATCAATAAATCCTTTGGTTCCTAATATTTCATATCTTATGTCTAACCAGGTAGGATAGCTCTCAGGATTTGCCCAACCTGCCCCTAAAACTCCAATTACCCCATTTTTAAATTCAATTATTACTGTACCTATATCGTCTACCCCCAGATTTGGAAAAATTTTATTACCAATATCCGCATACACACTTTTTACTTCACTATTAACTAACCATCTTAAAGAATCAATGCCATGAGGAGCGGTATCAGCAAAGCCACCTCCCCCCGACTTCTGAGGATCAAAAAGCCAATTAGTATCGAACCCCTTAATTAGAGAAGGAATTTTCCCATATTCTGAAATAGTATAAATATATATCAAATCTCCTATCTTATTTTCTTCAATATCTTTTTTTGCCTTCATTAGGGGTATCATAAACCTGGGATTAAAAGGAACCATTAATTTTACTTTTGCAGAACGAGTCATTTTAATAATTTTATCTGCTTCCTTAAGTGTTATACTAATAGGTTTATCACACAAAATATGCTTCCTATATTGTGTAGCTAACTCTACGATTTCCAGATGTCTATTTGTTTCTGAACCGATATAAATAGCTTCTATTTCCTCACTACTTAAGCATTCTTCGATATCTTTGTAATACTTTACCTTAAATCTCCGGGCATCTGATTTAGCAAGTTCTTCATTGATATCTCCTCCAAATATTCCAGAAAAATTTATTTTTGGGTGATTAGCGATTATCGGCACATAATTAAGAACATGAGGGTGGGCATACCCTATAACTCCCATGTTAAGTTTCTTATAACTCATTTTTCTTTCCTTTATTCTTGGTAAATATTGTTATAAAGATAATTTTATAGATTTTTTCTCCCTTACAGATTGACATACTGCTAAACACATCTCTAATGCTTTTTTAGCATCTTGAGCTGTAACCAGAGATGATGTATTGTATTCAATACAATCTAAAAAATGATTCAATTCTTTTTCAAAGGCTTCAGGAAAAGTAGACATTAGCAAAGAATATCTGGGTAAGGAAATTCTATTTGTAACCATGATAGTTGGGTTGCTATCTCGATTAGAATATTCTATTTTTCCTTTACTACCTACTATATCTAAATAATGATATAATGTTGAACCTTCAGACGGAAAAACCCAACTAATCTCCATAAAAGCCGTTTCTCTTTGGGCAAATTTATACATTACTACAACATGATCAAAAGTACCATTCTTTTTTGCTTCTTCACGAATCATCCTTCCGGTAGCAAATACTTCAACTGGCTCAGTATTAAAAAACCAGCGAAACATATCAGCTATATGGACACCAATATCTATTATTACCCCTCCACTTAAATTAGATTTCCAAAACCAACTATCCTCTGAAAAGGGTAACCATTGCCTTTCAGTAATTCGGATATAGACAGGTTTCCCAATTTTGTCTTGTATAATATCATCTTTTATATGTTGAAAACGTGGATCAAATCTTCTGACATGAGCGATAAATAATTTTTTCTTATACTGAACAGAATTATCAATCATATCCTGAGCATCTTTTAATGTAAGAGCGATCGGTTTTTCACATATTACATCTTTTCCTGCTTTAGCGGCAGCAATAGCTATTTCAGAATGAGTATAAGTTGGAGTACAAATATCTATCAGGTCTAAATCTAACTTTAATAATTCGCGATAGTCAGTAAAAATATTTTTCGCCTTTGTTATTATTGCTGTATTTTTTGCTTTTTCTTTAATAATATCACAGGTTCCAATTATCTTTAATTCTCTTGATTCAGATATTTTTTTATAAGCCGGTATATGTGCTATATTGCAAATATTTCCACAGCCAATCAGACCTATTTTTATCAAATTATTCTACTCCTTTTGTTAAGAGAAATGATTATGCTTATTTATAGTTTTTATAATCGAATCTTCAATTCTTTCCCTGTCTTTATCGCCCTCATAGATTGTTTTATACTGTTTTTAATTAACGAAACTTTATTAGATACTGATTCATCTAATCTCATCGGTTGCCCGGAAACACTAATTAAAGAACTAATTCCATATTGATGCACAATATCGGCATCATCACCGATGATTGCGGCCACCGCTATTACCGGGACATTATATTTTTTAGCAATCTTGGCTACTCCTATTGGCGCCTTTCCGTAGATAGTCTGACTATCAATCTTTCCCTCACCGGTAATTACCAGATCAGCATCTTTAATAGCTTGTTCGAGTTTTACTATCTCAATCATAATCTCAATACCTGGTCTAAGCTCTGCATCCAAAAATGCTATTAAACTGGCCCCTAAACCCCCGGCCGCTCCTGCTCCCGGTATATCTTTTATATCCTTATTTAAATCTCTTTTTATTATTTCAGCAAAATAAGCCAGAGATTCATCCAGTTCTTTAATTACTTCTGGAGTGGCTCCTTTCTGAGGTCCATATATTCGAGCAGCCCCTTTTGGTCCACAAAGCGGATTACTCACATCCGAAGCAATTAATACTTTAGTCTCGGATAAGCGGTTATCTAAGTATTTTGTATCAATTCGGAAAACTTTTTTTAGTTCTCCTCCTCCAAAACCTATTTCCTTCCCCTCTCGGTCTAACAATTTAACTCCTAAGGCCTGAACCATTCCTGCCCCTCCATCATTGGTGGCACTTCCTCCAATGCCAATTATCATTTTTCGACACCCCTGGTCTAAGGCAGATTTAATTAATTGACCTGTTCCATAAGTGGTAGTTATTAACGGATTTCTTTTATTTTCTGGAACTAAAGTTAATCCTGACGCTTCAGCCATTTCAATAACTGCGGTCTTCTTATCTCCTAAAATTCCGTAAGAAGCCAAAACTTCATCTCCCAAGGGACCTGTAACTTTCTCTTTTAAAATTTCTCCTCCGGTGGCATTAACCAGGCATTGGACTGTTCCATCTCCACCATCAGCCATAGGGATTTTTACAATTTCAGCTTCCGGAAAAATTTCTCTTACTCCTTGCTCTATTGCATCCGATACCTCTACAGCAGTCAAGCTGCCTTTAAAAGAATCTGGGGCTACAACTATTTTCATCGTTTTTTTTACCTCAATTGATAACTGTATATCTTTTAATTTGTTTACCTTTATAAAATATACGCCATCATATATAACATTTCCTTTGTATAATAGTATGAATAATACACTTTTTTCTAAATATTTTTTATATAGTTTGCATAAATTTTTAAAATATCTTTCAAAATGAAATAGTTAATTTGCAAGAAGTTTTTAAAACCCTTCTTTGAATTTTAGACTTTAGAACCTCGTTCACCCCTTATAAAATAAGGGTTTCAGAAGAGATTTAATTTAAGGGCATTTTAAGCGCCTATTTTAAAGAATATGAACAATCACCTTAACCCACCTCAAAAAACGCCACTACGACAATATTTCGCTAAAACCCTTATTTTGCAAGGCTCTCAACCTCCTAAAAATACAAATTTTAACCCTTTTTTGTCTTATTTTCTCTCTATTTTAGAAGTATTAACACCATTTCATATAACAAAAAAACGCAGAAACCCTTATATTTTCTACGTTTTTAAGACTTAGTATTTTTTCCTATAAAAACTGATAATCCTCTAATTCTATATATATTTATCTACCTTATTTATACCGTGTCTTTCGCAATGACAGAGGGACTAAAACTAACAATAATTTACCTAAAAATGGGGAAAGTGTGTAAAACCTGTGGAAAAATAGCTTCCTGAAAGCCTTATATAATAAGGGTTTTAGCGAATAACCGCTCTAAGTGCCTTTAAACGCATAATTTTTAAAAATAGGTACCTTTACCCCTCAAAAATGGCACTTTTTTGACTAAAATTCCCTCATCTCAAAATCTGAAAATGGCTATTTATAAGTGTTTTAAGATTTTAAGAAGGTAAAAATAGGCCAAAAAAGGGGGTCGCAATTATTACCATTTTTCGAAAATTGAGGCCCGTATAAAGGCACTCTACGTGCGTAAAAAGGGCATTCCTGAAGGGGTTCTGAAACCCTTTTTCAAATAAAGGGTTTTAAAGGGGGTAAATAGGAACAGATAACCATCCCCTGTTCCTTATAATCGACCGAGCAAAAAGAAATAATTTTTATTTTTAAGGCCAAAGAGAAAAGCTTATGATAAAGAGGTAGAGGTTGTTTTATTAAATATGTTTCCTCTGGCCTATTATGTAGATAGTCATTCAATCTTTCGCTTTGTACAAGGTAGAGACAGTTTCTGGCGAAACTACTACAGACTTACTGATGAGGCTAATCCGCAATTGAAACAGCTTTTAGATGACTGTAGGGTAAAGGTAACCTATGCTCTATCTCCGCAGGCCAAGGGGAATACAACTTCGGATTAGCCCATATAAAAAATCTGGTGTATCTGAAGTAAGATTCTGGCATGAAGGTGAACTTTTAGGTAGTCAAAAAGTAAAAAATTCTGAGCTTAATTTAGTGCACTTTTGAAATTTAACTAACATTTTTATTTGTAAGATCTTTTTTATTAAATTTCATAAAACCTCAATTAAAATCTTAGCTTATCTGTAAGATCCTGAGGGATGTCTTTAAAGCCATCCCTCAGGAAATTTGCAGAATTTCCTAGTACTTTTAAGAACTACCTTGAGTCTACCGACCAAGGACTCTAAAAGTTTTTTTAATACCCTTCAGCTTCTATTTATTAGTTAAGGAGTAAGGTCCCATTTCTTTGGCCACTCTGTTTCCGCTTGAAGTTTTGCTATCTCACTTGCTGCTCCACTTATGTCTCTCTTCACCCCAATTTTGTCGGATATTATATCGGTGAGCTTACCCATGAATGCTGGTGGGGCACCACTCCACATTCCGGGACGGTAATATGTTGCAGTATTGAAGTGAACTGCAGAATCATCCCTCTGGTAGTCGGAAAATTCTATATCCATGGTCGCATCAGCCCGTGCTGGTATGAATCCTTTTGGACCAGCAAATGCACTTTGAGCCTCCTTAGTTGCAATGATCTTAAACCAATTCATAGCATTAGTTGGGTGTTTTGCGCCCTTAGGGAGACAGAAAACATCCAGGCTAACCCCAAATATATTCCCAGCTCCGGGGGCATAGAATGCATCAAAATCTTCGCTATATTTTTTCTCTGCAACTATGAACTCCCCTGCACCACAGTCTCCCATAATGCTCATTGCTGCTTCTCCTTTGACTACAAGACCCATTGCCTCATCCCAAGTTAAGGCAGCGTGATCTGTATTAACATAGTTCAAGATTTTATTGAGTTTTTCCAGTGAATCTAAGAGCTTAGGGTTATTTGCTGAAGTAACTTTCCCGTTAATGAAATCCTCATAGTATTCGATTCCCTCGCTAGCTGTGATTGTCCGAAAGGCATAGGTTAGCGGCCAAGCATTTTTATCTCCTAAGGCTATGGCATCTACTCCCTTTGTTTTCAAGGTATCACATATATCCCAGAACTCATCCCAACTTGTAGGTTCTCCCAAACCATATTTTTTAAAGATATGTACATTGTAGAAGATAACACCTGCCTGTTGAACACCACACGGAATAGCATAATAGTGCCCGTCAGGCATCTTACACATGTCCTCTACAACATCTGGAACTGCATCTTTAACCCCTGATGTCCAAACTTCGTCTATCGGTTCAAGCATGTCTGCTTCCCAGTAGGGAACTAATCCAAATGGATAACTTTGAAACGAATCTGGGGCTTCCCCACCAAGTATTAGAGTATGCATAACTTCTCTCATTGTTATTCCGCCTCCACCAGCAACCGGACTCTCTAATACTATGACATCGGGATACTCATCTAAATACACACCAATAAGTGCATCCATTGCAGCTTTTTCTGACCCTGAGGTCCACCAGTGATAAATTTCAAGTACATTTGCTTTCTGAGCAGAACTAACAGGGCAACAACACATTCCAATAACAACAACTACTGCAACAATAACACTAATAGATAACTTCAAGGTATTGTTTATTCTTCGTTTACCTCTCATCTTTATTACCTCCTTTTTAATTTTCATAAAGGCTAGAAAAAAGACTAACAGACCATCTGTATTTCACCTCCTCCTGGCCTTATTTTTAGCCTTCCCCTTGCCGAAAATCAAGCAAGTCCCGTTAAGTAGCAAAATTTACTCTAAGGGGCAAGCTTGATCATTATCTCATAAATTAGGAAAGATCTATTTTGCTTCAGAGAAGATTGAACCACCTCTTGTAAATTTCCGATCTTAGACTTCTCAAAATCGGCTCCTGTTTTCTTTCCTGTAAAATTTGGTTAATGTCAACTTCACAATATACTACTTCTTCTTTGTCCGGGGAAGCTTCGGTAATGACCTCACCTTTGGGATTGATAATTTTACTTAAACCACAATATTTAACTTGTCCCTCCTGTCCTACTCTGTTAATAGCTGCAACGAAAAACTGATTATCTTGAGCCCGAGCTCTGGTTCTCAAGTTTAAAAGATATTCATATCCCTGGGGCACAGCTGAAGGTATAAACACAATTTCTGCTCCCTTAAGGGCAAGTACACGAAATAGTTCGGGAAAAGCATGATCATAACAGATGGCTATTCCCAATTTTGTTATCCCAAGATCAAATATAGGGAGTTCACTTCCTAGTCTAAAATAGCAGTGTTCTGGGGGATACAAATAAAATTTTCTGTATTTACCGACCAATCTCCCATCTTTGTCAATAACAAAGGCTGTATTATAAAGAATTCCTTCTCTTAAAATATCTTTTTCCACAATAGTACCTATGATTACCAATCGTTTTTCTTTTGCTTTCTCCCCTAACATTTTGGTTGTCTCACCGGGAATAGTTTCAGCTAAATCGTAAAATTTATCCCCAATTATGTTCAGATTGTAACCGGTGGTGAAAAACTCTGGAAAACATGCAATATCCGTCTTCATTTTTACTTTATCCAGAAAATCCAACGCATGATTATGGTTATTATTTTTATCTATTATTTTGCAATCCATCTGAATTAGTGCTAATCTTATTTTCTTTCCATTCAATTTTTTAGCCTCCTTTATTAGATATCCACGGACGTCCCCTTGGTATTCTGCCCTTCGGGTTAATAAAACTCCAAGATATTTATTATGTATGTCTTAAAAAACCATCGATCATAATGTAAGTAGCAAGGAATAAAAGAGCAGAAAATATCATCCTCCATTGTATTAATGTTTCAGATAAATAATAGAACAACGCACCTGATGTAATAATAGCGACACCCAGGCTTACAAATTTTCTCGGAATTTTCATCTCTTCCTCTCTTTCATACATATATCAAAGCAGTGCTCTACTTGATTCTTGATCAAAAATATGAATCTTTTCCTCATCAAAAGAAAGCCAAACTTCGTCCCCAACCTTTAGATCCTCAACAAAAGTTCTTATTGCGATTAAACTTTTTTTTCCAACCTCTAAGTGAACGTTAAATTCTTTTCCTACCAGCTCTATATAGACAATTTTCGCCTTAAGTGAATTGGGCTGGTTCTTTTCTATAATTGTAATATTTTCTGGGCGGACTCCTAAACTTATCTCCAATGGAGTAGTTCTTTTCACCAGTTCTTTCATCTTTTTTGAAAGCCTATATATTGAAGAAATACCTAAATCAATCTCGATATTCCCATTCTTTTCCACCAGACTTCCATCCAACATATTCATAGGTGGACTCCCAATAAATTCCGCCACAAACTTGTTTCTAGGATTATGATATAATTCAATTGGCATACCCATTTGTTCTAAGTAACCATTATTCATAACAGCAATTTTATCGCCTATCGTCATTGCCTCTACCTGATCATGAGTAACAAAGATAGTAGTTACACCCAACTCTTGTTGTAGTTTTTTCAACTCTACCCTTGCGTGGACTCTTAGTTTGGCATCAAGATTTGCCAGAGGTTCATCCATTAAGAAGAGTTTAGGACCCCTGACCATTGCTCTTCCCAAGGCTATTCTTTGTCTCTGACCTCCGCTTAATTCTTTTGGTTTTCTTTCTAAAAGGTGATCAATTTTCAAGAGTTGAGCAATTTTTTTAACCCTCTCCTCAATCTCAAATTTACCAATTTTCCTAATTTCTAAAGGGAAGGCGATATTACCAAATACACTCATATGTGGATAAATAGCGTAGTCTTGAAACACCATAGCGACTTCCCTCTTTTGTGGAATTTTAAATATATCATCCTTGGGGGAGGTAACTAACTCATCCCCAAACCATATCTCCCCTTTATCTATTTCAATTAAGCCAGCAATACTATTTAGAACCGTCGTCTTGCCACATCCAGAGGGACCTACTAATACTACAAACTCTTTATCTTTTACCTTTAGATTTAAATTTTCGACTGCTATCGTTTCTCTATATTTTTTCGATAAATTCTTTATAATTAAATCAGTCATTTTAACCCTCCTATGTTCCACTATATCCACGTATTATGTATTTTCCCAAAAATACGAAAATTATCAATGGGGGCAGTGCTACCCATAAGGCTCCCGCCATTTGAAGGTTCCATTCTGCTACAAAGGACCCTTTCAGATTTGCCATCGCTACTGTAACAGGCAAATTTGCTTTCCCAGCAGTTAATATCAATCCCCAAATGAAATCATTCCAGATTATAGTTATTTGAAGAAGTGATGCAACTATGAAGGGAATAACAGAAAGCGGAAGTATTATTCGTTGGTATATTAACCATGTCCCAGCCCCATCTATTTTAGCTGCGTTTATAAAACTATCAGGAATTTCATCATAAATGGTCTTAAAGATAAAAGTGCACATAGGGACACCAAATAACATATACAATAAAACTAATGAACCTAAATTACCATGTAAGCCCAAATTCGAGGTAACCCGAACCATCGGGATAAGTTGTACTTGAGCTGGAATATATAAACAAAGTATAATCAGAATAAATAAGACAATAGATCCCCGAAATTTACGCTTAGAGAAAAGGTAACCCAAGAGGGAACCAAAAAAACTGGATACCATTACTCCTGACCCTACAAGTACGAGGCTATTCACTAATGGTTTTTTTAGATAGTCAAGGGCTTTCATAAGGGGGACCAGAGTCGGATGTAAAGGAGGTGTTATAGGTGTTGAGAGAATCACCTCTTTTGACGTTTTTAAAGCGGTAACAACACAACTCCAAAGCGGAAGAAGAGCTAAAATCGCAAAAAACATTAGCAAGATATAAAGTATTATATGACTGGGTTTACAGATTTTCACTTCTATTCCCTCCTATAAACTCGGTATAAAAATGGCATAACTATAACGAGGCTAAGCACGAGTATTATCGTAGAATAGGCCGCCCCGTAGGCATATTTATCTAACATAAAGGTTTCCTTGTACATCGTCACTCCCAGGATATGTGAAGAGTATCCCGGGCCTCCTCTATTTAATACCCAAATAAAGTCAAACGCTTTTAGGGCAAAACACATGAAGATAATAAATGCAGTTATAAATGAGGCTTTTAATTGGGGAAAGACAATACGTCTATATAAGGTAAAGATAGACGCTCCATCTACTTTTGCTGCTGCTATCTGAGATTCAGGAATGGATCTTATTCCTGCTAAGAAGATTATTCCTGAGTATCCAACAAATTGCCATATGAGAGCTATAATGATACAGTACATAACTACAGTCGGATCGGTGATCCACCCGCTTTTTAGAAAGCCAAGCTGGAATTTTTCTAATAAAACATTTATAGTTCCTACCTTCGGACTATACATCCACGTCCATAGAGTTGCAGTAACGACAAATGAGAGGCCAAAGGGCAATAAGTAGATAGTTCTAAAAAAGCCCTCTCCACGTATTTTTTGATCTATTAATACGGCTAAGATAAGACCTATAAAAATAACACCGGGCACAAACCCCAGAATCAACAATAAATTATTTTTTAAAGAGATCCAAAATAGTGGATCGTGGAATAAATTCACATAATTTTTAAATCCCACCAGATTATAACTGGGAATAAAACCTTTCCAATCGGTAAGGGATATAAAAAAATTCCATCCAGCGAAACAATAGTAAAAAAAGAATATACCCACGAGAGCGGGTAAAACAATAAGTAGAGTAATTATCCCTTCCTTCTTTTTTGGGTCCAATCTAACTACCTCCTAAAAAATATCTCCAAAAAATTTGACATTATTCATTCTTTTCTCAAATCTCCTAAAAAGGGGAATTAATATTTCAAGGCTTCTCTATTTAGAAAGATTTCCCAAACTAATAAATCTATTTATTTTTTTAATCTTTTACTTCCTTTTATAGCATATTTTTAACTCAATGATGGTCTTGCCCCACAGGAAGATCTGATAACTAATTGAGGCTTTAAGCAAATATGTCGAGATGTGATTCTGCCTCTATAAATCCTTTCTAAAAGAAGTGTTACTGCAAGTCTTCCCATCGTGGCTTTTTGCTGAGCGATACTGGTAAGCGGGATGGGCAAAAATGAATCCATCTCGTCATCGTCATATCCCACCACGGCTATATCATCTGGCACTCTTAATCCCATTTCCCATATAGCTCTTAAAGCTCCTATGGCTACATTATCATTTACAGCAAAAATAGCAGAGATCTCGGAACCATTTCTCAAGAAAGACTTCATAGCTTTATAGGCACATTCTTTTTGTTTATTTATATCCTTCTTCGTTTCAATTATTTTTCTAAATTGGACATTATACTCATCCAGTGCCTTGTGATAGCCATCGATTCTATCGTAAATAGAAGTACAAGGAGCTTCTGGTCCACTCAAGAAGGCAATCCTCTTATGACCCAATTTGATTAGGTGTTTTGTAGCTATATAGGCACCTTTCACATTATCAGTGGTCACCCGGTCGGAATCTATCTGGGGAAAATATCTATCCACAAATATAAGAGGAACTTCTTTTTGCAAGCGCTGATAATAAATGAGGTCTACTCCAGGCGAGGATGGGATTATTATCATTCCATCAACCCTTCTTTCTCGAAGAAGATCTACGAGTGATTTCTCCTTGCTTGTTTCTCCATAACTGCTACCTAATATTATGCCATATTTATTTCTTGCAGCCTCGTCTTCGATAGCATGAAAAATCTCGGAATAGAACGTACCGGCAACAAAACTGGGAAAAATTAAACCGATAGCAGCTGACCTTGTTGATCTTAACCCTACAGCTAATTTGCTCGGCCGAAAATCTAAATCTTTAGCTACTTTGAGTACTATCTCCCTTGTTTTTTGAGCTACTCGGTGGGAATCGTTATTCAATACTCTAGACACAGTAGCTATGGAAACCCCGGCTTCACTGGCAACATTTTTAATAGTGACCCACATTTTAAATTTCCTTTTAATATAAATGGTAAACGTTTACCATATTATATAAAAAAAATAAACTCCTGTCAACTACTTATAGATATTTTTTACTCATTACTATCTAAAAGATAAAACCGGACTGTTTTTTAATGATTTAAAGTTTAAAAGTGGACTAACTTAGAACGGTAAAAAAAGATGTAATCTAGAACTAAATCTTAAAGGGGAAAGAGGTTCTAAATTATGTCCAAACAATTACACAAAAACTTTACCGATGATCAGGTTAAATCACTTTTTGAAAAATATTCGAAAGGAGAAATCAAACTTAATTATATCTTGCAAATTCTTAGAATCAAGAGAAGTAGATTCTTTGAATTACTGACCAAATATCGAAATGACCCAGATAACTTTTCTATCCAGTATAAAAGAAAAACCATTAAT